>JAFAYS010001181.1 GCA_019240175.1 Chloroflexota bacterium
CGGCGACACGGCTAAGACCGAGAGCAAAAGCGAGCCGGTAGCCAGTCCAGCCAAACCTGCGAGCGATGCAGCCTAGTGCGACACCATATGGTATACGTGTGGATGTGATTGAGCACAAGCCAACATTCTCCATAGCCTCCTTAAGTAAGCAGCGGCGGACTACATTCTGCGCGTGTCGTTCGGGGTGTCGTGTCTACGGCACCCCTTTTCTGCGCTAAGCGCAGCACCGTGTCAGTGACGCCGGTTCTGCCCTACTGGGAGGCTTTTGTATGTCCATCTTTTCTGCATATTCGACGCTGCGTGAAGATTTTCGCGCGATCGTGCGCAACGATCCTGCCGCGCGCAATGTTTTTGAGGTCATTCTTTATCCAGGTCTGCACGCGATCTTGATCCATCGCCTGGCGCACCGCCTGTGGCAGCACAATATGCCCTTTGTGCCACGGCTGCTGTCGCAGATCGCGCGCTTCTTTACCGGCATCGAGATTCATCCCGGCGCGACGATCGGCTGCGGCTTCTTCATCGATCACGGCATGGGCGTCGTCGTCGGCGAAACAACCGAGGTTGGCGATTATGTCACGCTCTACCAGGGCGTGACGCTGGGCGGCACCGGCAAGCAGCGCGGCAAGCGCCACCCAACGCTGGGCGATCATGTGGTGGTCGGCGTGGGAGCCTCGGTGCTTGGCGCGATCACGATCGGCGACGGCGCGCGCGTGGGCGGCGGCGCGGTGGTAGTGAAGGACGTCCCGCCGCATGCCACAGCGGTCGGTGTGCCGGCGCGCATCGTGGCCACACGCGACCCCGAGACCGGCGCGACCCGCCGCTTTGAGCTGCTGCCCGATCCTGAAGGCGCAATGCTCAAATCGCTGCACGACAAGGTGCTGGAACTGGAAGGCCGGATCATGGAGCTGGAAGGCGAGATCGAAGGCCATCACGCACATCACCGCGAATTTCACGACTTGCCCGAATCATTGTTTGCAACGCTCAACACCAGCGGCGACTACGACGGTGGGCCGGGGTGGGGCATCTAGCAAGAGGAATCTATGCCGATTCAACTGTATAACACGCAGTCAGGCACGCTTGAGCCGTTCGAAACGTTGGAGCCGAACCAAGTCAAGATGTATGTCTGCGGTCCAACGGTCTATGACAAAGCGCACATCGGCCACGGCATGTCGGCGCTGGTCTTCGACATCATTCGGCGCTACCTGCAATACCGCGGCTACGACGTGACGCATGTGCAGAATTTTACCGATGTCGACGACAAGATCATCAACCGCGCCAACGCTGAGAACCGCGATCCGATCGCGCTAGCCGAGGAATACATCAACGACTGGCACCGCCACGTCGCCGACCTCAACATTCTGCCAGCCACGGCCTACCCGCGCGCGACCACGACGATGAGCCAGATCATCGATCTGATCTCGACCTTGATCGAGCGCGGCAACGCCTACGCCGCCGACGGCGATGTGTATTTCCGCGTGCGCACCGACGAGGACTACGGCAAGCTTTCGCATCGCAGCATCGACGCCATGCGCTCCGGCGCGCGCATCGCTCCCGACGAGCGCAAAGACGATCCGCTGGATTTCGCGCTGTGGAAAGGCGCGAAGCCGGGCGAGCCCGCCTGGGATAGCCCGTGGGGCGGAGGACGGCCCGGCTGGCACATCGAGTGCTCGGCAATGATTCTCCAGGAGCTAGGGCCGAGCATCGACATTCACGGCGGCGGCAACGATCTAATCTTTCCGCATCACGAGAACGAGATCGCGCAGAGCGAGTGCGCTACCGAGCAGACCTTTGTGCGTTACTGGATTCACAACGGCATGCTGCAGATGCGCTCCGCCAGCGGCGAGCTTGAGAAAATGTCCAAGTCGCTGGGCAACCTGGTGACGATCGACAATTTTCTGGCTGAGCATCCCGCCGATGTGCTGCGTCTGATGGTGCTGGCCTCGCCCTACCGCGCGCCGCTGATGTACGACGCCGGCGTGGTGGCCGAGAACGAGCGCAAGCTTGAGCGTCTGATGAGCGCGCTGCGTCCGTCGAACGGCACGACCAGCGACGGTGCGGCGGTTGAGTCGCTGACTGGCGCGATCGCCGAGGCACGCCAGAAATTTGAAGCGGCCATGGACAATGATTTCAACGGTGCCGGCGCGACAGCCGCGCTCTTCGACATGGTCAAAGCGATCAATACGGCCCGTGATGCCGGCGTTGGCGGCCAGCCGTTTACCGAGGCGCAGGCCAGGTTCCGCGAGATCGCCGGCGTGCTTGGCTTGGAGCTAAAGGAGCAGGCGCGTGGCGGTGAAGAGGCCGGGCCGTTTATCGAGCTGCTGATCAAGCTGCGCGCCGATCTGCGCAAAGCCAAGCAATACGCGCTGGCGGATCAGGTGCGTAACGAGCTGACAGCGCTGGGCGTGATCCTGGAAGATTCGGCGCAGGGCACCACCTGGCGATGGGGTAAAGCATGAGCTGGCTTGAACTAAGTGTTGAGATCGAGCAAGAAGCGATCGAATCCGTCACCGAGCTGTTCGCGCAGGTCGGCTACAACCAGGGCGTCGCGATCGACCAGCCGTTCGTAGGCTCGCCCGACGGCCCCGAGTACACGATCGACGCGGCCAAGCCGGTGATTGTGCGCACCTACATTCCGCTCGACGGGTATGCCGAAGAGTCGCGGGCACGGCTTGAGCAAGGGCTGTGGGCGCTAGGGATGATGCGTCCAGTCGGCGAGCTGCAGGTGCGGCAGATGGAAGAAGAAGACTGGGCCAATGCCTGGAAGGCGCACTACCCGATTCGGCGCATCGGCGAGCGCTTCGTGATTGTGCCGTCGTGGCTAGAGTACACAGCGCAGCCCGGCGATCTGATCCTCAACCTCGATCCGGGCATGGCCTTTGGCACTGGCCTGCACCCGACAACGCAGCTGTGTCTGGTGCTGCTGGAACGCTACGTCCAGCCCGATGCACGCACGCTGGATCTCGGCTGCGGCTCCGGCATTCTGGCGATCGCGGCGGCCAAGGCGGGCGCGGATCCCGTCCTGGCGATCGACAACGATCCGATCGCGGTGCAGGCAACCGAAGAAAACGTCGCGCGCAACGGCGTGACAGCACTGATCACCACCGTCGAGGGCAGTTTGGGACCGGGCGCTCAGCTTGGCCACTGGCTCGGCAGCGACTGGGCGATCAAGCAGCGCACAGCCAATGCACGTCCCGAAGGCCCGGTCGCGTTTGAGCCCGACGCCGAGTTCGATCTGATCGTGGCGAATATTCTGGCCAACGTGCATGTGCTGCTGGCACCCTACCTGGAGCGCGCGCTCAAGCCCGGCGGCCTGCTGGTCACCTCCGGCATCATCTCTGATCGTGAGACCGACGTGGTGGCGGCGTTCGAGGCCGCAGGCTTACAGCCGATCGAACGCTTGCAAGAAGGCGATTGGGTAGCGCTGGTTCATCGTCGGGTGTAGCAGGAAGGCCCTCACCCCGCCTGCGGGCCGCCCCTTCCCCGAACCTCCGCCGACTTCGGCGTCGGTTGCGGCAGGCGAGGGGTAGATTAGTGCCGTGAGAGTTGGTGAGGGCCTGTATTAAAAGGTAGCAATCGTTTATGGCGAAGCGCCGTCAACGTCAAGCTGACACGCGCCGTCGACAGCCGACCGACAGCAACACCTACCGCTTCTTTGTCGCGCCCGAGGTGCTGCAAGGCCGCGTGGCGCGGATCGAAGATGCGGCGCTGATCCACCAGCTCAGCACGGTGCTGCGGCTCAACGCGGGCGATCAGATCACGCTGCTGGATAACAGCGGCTGGGAATACGTCGTCGCGCTGGACGAGATCGGGCGCGGCTACATCAGCGGCGCGATCGAGCGCAAAACGCTGGCCGAGACCGAGCCGCAGCTCAAGCTGACGCTGTATGTCGCGCTGCTGCGGGGCGAGCGCTTCGAGTGGGTGCTGCAAAAAGGTACCGAGCTGGGCGTGAGCGCGTTTGTGCCGGTTGTTTGCCAGCGCAGCGTGATCGACGACATCGCCGAGATCGGCGCGGCCAAGATCGAGCGCTGGGAGCGCATTGTGCGTGAGGCTGCCGAGCAATCGCGACGGGCCAAGCTGCCCAAGCTGCTGCCGGCGATGCTCTTCGACACGGCCTGTGACCACGCGGCGCGCCGATCGCGGGCCTTTGTGCTGTGGGAAGGCGGCGGAGGATCAAGTTTGCGCTCCCTGATCGGCAGTGACGAAGCGCGACCATTAGCCGAAGAAGCGCCATTCTCGATCGCGCTGCTGAGCGGCCCCGAGGGCGGCTTTACCGAAAGCGAGATGGCGACCGCTGTGATGTATCGGCTGGGGCTGGCCTCGCTCGGGCCGCGGATTCTACGCGCCGAGACCGCGCCGGTGGCGGCGGCGGCAGCCGTGCTGTTCATGTACGGCGATCTGGACTGACGGTTGCGATAACCGCTAGGGAAACAAGAGCGGGATCAATGGCTTGCTGGGTATAATGAAACCTGCAACCCTTGATCCCGTTTTTGGTTAGGAGTAGGGCATGGTACGAATATCTCGCGCGGTCGCTGTCGGCGCGCTGGTATCAGGTCTGATCGCGATTCTTGCGTTTGTGGGCGGCATCGTCGTGGCACAGCGCTGGGGCAATAGATTACCGCAGGTCGCGGCGGCAGGCTCAAGCAGTAACGCGCAAGCCAGCACGCCCGACAAAGCCGAGGCCGATTTTAAGGTGTTCTGGCAGGTCTGGAACCTGGTCGATGACAGGTTCTACCACAAAGAGCCGCTCAATTATCGCGACATGACCTACGGCGCGATCGAGGGCATGTTGAGATCGCTGGGTGACGACTACACCTTTTTTGAAGAGCCACAGGCGGCAGAGCAGACCCGCGAGCGGATCTCGGGGCAGGTCGAAGGCATCGGCGCGTACCTCGAACACAAAGACGGCAAGCTGCTCATCCTCTCACCGATCGAGGAGTCGCCCGCCGAGCGAGCAGGCGTGCAGGCCGGCGATCAGATCCTCAAGGTCGATGATATTGAGATGGCAACGTATATAGAGGGTCTCGAAGGCAACGAGGCGTCGCGCAAAGCGGCGGAGCTGATTCGCGGCAAGCAAGGCACTCCCGTCAAGCTGACGCTCTTCCGCGCGAGCAGCAATCAGACCTTTGAGCTGTCGATTGTACGCGACTCGGTGCCGCTGGTCAGCGTGCGCTCGTATCTGCTGGATGGCAACGTCGGCTATGTGCAGGTCAGCGAGTTCAAGGACACCACCACCGGCGAGCTCGATCGCCAGCTCAAGAATCTGATGGCGCAGCAGCCCAAGGGCCTGATCCTGGATCTGCGCAATAATCCCGGCGGCTTGCTCACCTCGGGGCGTCAGATGATCGGGCGCTTCGTGGCAAACGGCGTTGCGCTGCAAGAAGAGTTTAGCGACGGCACGCTCGAAAACCTGGCGATCGAGCGCGACAGCAACGCCGCCGACGCGCTGGACATTCCGCTGATCGTGCTGACCAATAACGGCTCGGCCAGCGCCTCCGAGATTGTTGCGGGAGCGCTGCGCGATCACAAGCGGGCGATGCTGCTGGGCGAGAAAACCTTTGGTAAAGGCTCGGTGCAATCGATCGAGCCGCTCGCCGACAACTCGTCGCTGCGGGTCACGATCGCGCACTGGCTCACGCCCAACGGCACCGAGATTCATAAAAAAGGACTTGAGCCGGACTACTATGTGCCGTTTCAGCAGGACGATCAGTATCTGATCAAGTTCCCGCAGCGTCGCCCGACCGATCCCGAGTCGGCTAAGGACTCGCAGCTCTGGTGGGCCGTCAAGCTGCTGACATCCGACGAGCGCCCAAGCTTCACCGCGCCGACGCCCACGCCGTCAGCCGAGGAAAGCGCCGCGCCTTCGCCAGCCCCACAAGCAACCGAAACCACCACGCCGTAACGTTAAACAGAGCGGCAGCGCGACTCCTCAGCGCTGCCGCATTCTTTTTTCCAATTCCTGTTTTACAAGCCACGCGCCAGCGCCAGCGCATGAACTTCGCGCGCGCCCGCCGCATGAAGCGCCTGCGCTGCGGCCTCGACTGTTGCGCCAGTCGTCAGCACATCATCGATCACCAGGATGCGCCCCGGTGGCGAGGTCGTGCCCTGCCACACGAACGCCTCACGCACATTCGCGCGTCGCTCGGCCCGATTCAGATCGGCCTGCTGTGAGGTTTGGCGCACCCGCACAAGCTCGCTGGCCAGCAGCGGTAACCCGGCCTGACGCCCAAGCTGCGCCGCCAGCAGCTGCGCCTGATTGAACCCGCGCTTGCGCAGCCGCTCCGGGTGCAGCGGCACCGCCACGATCGCATCGACGGCGATTGGATGAGCCTTCAGGTAGCGGTTCAGCAGCACGCCCAGCGGCGCGGCCATACGCTTGCGGCGATTGTACTTGAGCGTATGCACAGCCTCACGGATCGCGCCCTCAAAGACGTACGCGCCCGCCGTCGAGCTCAGAAACGGGCTGTTCAAGCGCAGATGCTGCTCACGATTCGCCGCGTCGGGTACGAAGCGACAGCTGGCCTGACAGGCCGGGCAGAGCAGCGCGCCTCGGCTTTTGCAGCCGGCACAGCGCGGCGGAAATAATAAATCCAGGATGTCGTCGATCAGGGACTGCATGGTCTGTAGCATAGACCAATCGCAGCGGAAGCTGATCGAACAAACTTCCTGGATTGAAGCGGCTTTGTGTACTAGGCGTACTGTTGCCCGCGCGGCCCCTCACGTGATCCCTGGCGCTGGCTCATATCCACAACGGCCCACACGACAAGCGCGACCAGCAGCCATTGCAGCGGCTGTTGAATGCGTACCAGCGTGCTGACGACAGTTCGTGCCTGGGGATACGCCGTATAGAGCTGATTTAGCAGCTCGGCGGGCAACGTCGCGATGTCCGAGAGCCAGGTGTTGAGACCAAGCTGGTTGATCATCAGGCCATAGATCTGGCCGGCGTACATCAGCGAGAGCACCATCAGCGCCGCAGTGACAAAATAGACCGACGCCACAACCCAGCGTCGTGGTCGCGCGACCGGCACAAGCTCGGGCACAACAACTGGCGCGGCTTGCGGCACTAAGGCCTGCAAACGCGCCGTTAGCTCGGACGGCGCCTGGACGACCAGCGCATCGCGTAGCGCCAGATCCAGCGGTGATCGCGTCGGGGCCGGCGCTGCGACCAGCAGCTGCAGGCGAGCGGTGAGATCGGCGGGAACTGCGACAAATAGCTCATCGCGCGCCGCTACATCCAGCCGATCGTGGACCCGAGCCGAACGCGTCGCCACCGCGTGCAGCTCGGCTGTAACAGCGGCGGGAGCTGGAACAAATAGCTCAGCGCGCAGCACGCCATCCAGCCGGCCCATATGCTGGGCATAGCTTGTGCAGCGAGCACACGACTCAAGATGCGTGAGCAGTGTCGCGTTCGTTGGCTCGATATGAATTTCGGTTCGAACTGTCTGGCAATCCATCGGGATTCCCTCTTCTATCGAGCATTGCCTAAAGCAAAGCGCTGCTGAATCTGCGGCTGTCGTGCCGGAGCAGACGCCTGTGCCGATCGTTCCTGTGCCGTGCTATTCTCATTGTACTCGTCAAGCAGCGTCGCCAGGCGCTCTTTGCCACGGCGAATATAGCTTTTAACGGTATTGAGCGGCACATCGAGAATCTCAGCAATATCTGTGTATTTGAGATCCTCAAAATAATATAACGTCAGCGACAAACGATAATGATCTTCTAGCTGAGTCAACGCCCGGCGAACGGCGATCCGCAGCTCGTTATCGTTGAGCGCGCGCATGGGATCGCTGCCCCGATCATCGTCGGCGATCATATCCAGCGGATTGAGCGTCTGCTCGTCGTCTTCGGACGGTTGAATGAACTGGACCTGTCGTCCGCGCCGTCGTAGCTCATCGCGGCACAGATTGACGACCAGCCGGTATAACCAGGTGGTAAAACGGCTCTCACCGTTATACTGTGGCAACACCCGCATCAAGCGAATAAAAGCTTCCTGAGTTAGATCGGCAGCATCTTCCGGCTGATGCAGCACGCTCATCGCGATGCTATACACATAATGCTGCTGACCCATGATCAGATCGGTTAGCGCCTGTGGGTCGCCAGCCTGCGCCTGTCGCACACATTCGGCTGTTGGCTCGGCCACGTTTACACTCCTGAACATTGCGCTCTGCGCGCTATTGACGGCTTTGACGACCGCCGTGCGCAGAAGGTTGCAGGATTGATCATACCAATCTGCAAGCAAATACGCATCTATCAAAAGATAGAACCGAAAGATAGAAGAAAGTTACAACGTCAATCTCGATTACGCAGGCATAACAGACGACCATTTCTGTTATGATCAGCACATACTTAGCAGAAGGAACCACCCATGAGCTGGATCAAGGTTGGAGCCTATTTCTTGAATCTCGATCATGTCAGCAGCGTTGAGATCAACGAGCATACGCCGGCCCACGATCGCGAGATAACGCTATTCTACACAACCGGCCTCAGCGAGCATGGCCGCGCCAACGATATTTTTAGCGGCAAGCAAGCCGACGCTATTCTGCAATATTTAGAAAGCATTGCGATTGATGTTGAAAACTGAAGCCTTGATTAACCAATCGGCTAGAGCAAAGCATGTATTTGATATTTGACGGTTCATTAACCCGTATGCTACCCTCATATAGGTATACATGCATACAAAGGATGAAAGGCGATCTATGGCGGAGCTGCTACGGGGACGACCAGCGGTAACAGTTGAATGGCAAGTATCGCTTGGCCTTGAGCTACTTTCGACAGCCAGTCTCACGATCGTAGTCCATGAGTTCGAAGGACTTGGATCGTGGCTCCTGGAAGCCTACTCGACGCTCTCCAATCGGCTGCGCCAGGATCTTGAGCTTGCCCTCCGCATGACGGGCTACAATCAGGCGGTTGTCGAGCAGCTCGCCAGCAGGCTTTTGGGGCCAGGAGCAGCCGGGCACAGCAGCGTCGAGGCGTTTTTTGCCGATATTGCCGCGCTTGACGAGGAAACCTGCCGGCAGATGCTTGAGACGATTCTGGCGAAAAGCATCGTTCGCCATGAGATCACCAGCGATCTCAGCGCCGCCGAGCTGCTCACCGACGCCAAGCAGCTGGAGGCCACGCTCAACCAGATGACGCTGCCGGTCGAGGCGGCTAAGGCCAGCCGTGTGCTGCGCGCGCCGCTCGAATGGCGGGATCTGGTGCTGAGCAGCTTGCAGCGCTTCTGGGAGCGCGTGTATCGCGAGCAGTGGCAGCAAACGCGC
>JAFAYS010001199.1 GCA_019240175.1 Chloroflexota bacterium
TACGTTCCAGCTGCTGCTCGACCCATTGGCCGGACTGCCAGTCATACGCCGAAAGCTTGAGCACTGTCGGCGCTCCGTCGCGCTCGACGCGCAGCGTGGCCTGGCTCACATCAGAAGCCTCGATGTCTGCTGGCAGGCGCATGGTGCTGGTGAGTGTTCCGACATCGATATACCAGCCATCGCTGAAGCGCGTAATGCACGGCCCGCCTACGTTCGAGCCGCTGGCCTCGAAGGTCGGATCGAACCAGCTCTGGGTCAGCGCGAAGCTGCCGTTTTCGCTCAGCGTTATCTCGGCGGTCGCGACGATGAGCGTGAGTTGCTGGTGCTGCGCGCGCATCGGCTCTAGCGCGACCGGCAGTGGGCCGCTGTTGATCCAGCCGACGACAACCGGTGCCGCTGGCGGCTCAAACAGTGGATTGAAGATCGTATCCACCATCGTCTGCTGCATGCGCACGTCGATCGGTAGCTGGCCGGCGCGGTTGAAGCTGTTGTTTTTCTCGCCTAGCAGCACATTGCCGATCCCAGTATTGCGGTCGAAGGCCGCGCCGCCGTCGAGCGCAAGCTCCACCTCGCGGCTTTCGCCCGGCGGCAATGTGCCGATGTTGACGATCTGGGTGCCATGGACCAGCGCGGCGTTGGCGATGGGTTCGGTGCTGGTGTTACGTACCGTTCCACGCAGCGTGGCTCGATCTATAGTCATTTTGGCCTCGATCGGCTGCACATCCAGCATCTGCTCTGCCGCGAACATGCGCATCGACCACTGGGGCACGCCCAGATCTTTGATGCTGCCGCTGTCCTGAAGATATTGACCAGGGCTCAGCGGCGCGCCGCCGCCAAAATCACCGCCCACGATCGGCTCGATCAGCGCCTCGGGACTCGTCTTGATCTGGTAGGTTTGCGTGCGCGGCGAAAAAATGCCGGCGTAGGTGCGCACGCGTGAGCGGCCCGCGATCGACTCGACGATCGAGATCTGGTTGAGGATTGTGTCGCTGCCGCGCAGCCGCAGGCCATAGCCGTACGCGCCAAGCGAGAACACAATCGTCACCAGCGGCACTGCGACCCAGCCCCAGGCCTGACAATCGAGCCGTCGCAGCAGCAGGTACAGCCCCGGCCCGATGATCAGCAGATACAGCCCAAGCACAATCGCGAGGGTGGTCATCGGCGGCACGGCCAGCACCGGCAGAAGCGTCAGCACCGAGGCGAACTGCTGCGCCTGCACGTCGTCGGTTTGCTGCATCTGCTGAAGATCGGTTGTGCTGACGTGCAGAGTGGCAACATTCTCCCAGACCAGTGCTGCGTCGGGCAGCAGACCTAGCTCGGGTGCTGAAAGACTAAAGCCCAGCACGCTGATCTGGCCCTGGCCAAATTGCTGCTGCACACCGACCGTTGTTGCTCCGGCCGTGGCAATGCTGCGTGTGCCGGCTGCACCACGAACTTCGATCGCGGCTGGTGTTTGCTCAGCTGTCAGCTCCGGCAGCAGTGAGATCTGCCCGCCTGGTGCCGCGCCCCCGACCGTTGCCGCGCGCAGATTCTCGGGCAGCTGTGCCAGCGTGGCCTGAAGATCCGTGCCGCCGATCACAAGCTGGCCACCGAGCCGCACCCAATCGGTGAGCGCCTGCTGTTGCGTGGCGGTCAGGCCAGTCAGCGGCGCGCCGTCGATCACCAGCGCGTCGAACATCGACAGCGCTTCGCTGCGATCCGGTAGCTCGCCAGGCTGGATCGGCAGGTGCGCGATCTTGGGCGTGGCTGGTGGAGCCGCAGGCTGCGGCAGAGTCACAGCTTGCTGCGAGATATAGCCGACAACCGGCGCGGCGGCGTTCACACCCTTGATCGGCGTTTCAACTTTCGCCAGCTCAGCGCCGGAGGTGAGCACGCGCACCGTAGCAACGCGGCGAATCTCGTCGAGCGGACGCGCGTAAAGGATGAGACTTTTTTCAGCGCCGCGCGGAAGCTCCAGGTTGGCTGCAAAGCTGGTGCCGGCCTGAAGCGTCACTGTCGCGCTGAGATCTTGGCCCTCGTTCGCAACAGTGATCCGAAACGGTATCCAATTTCCGGCGCGGTAGTTGCCTTCAAAAAAGGGCTGTACAGTTAGTTTGATCGATGCTGCGTCTGTGGTTTGCAGAGGACGAAACCCAGTTAGCAGTAGCAAGCTGCCCAGCACTATACTGATCCAGCGATACGTCATGTAAAGCTCCATCTGGACACATTTTTGAATCTAGACGACTACGCCCATTTATTCGTTCCCTATTGTATGTCGGCGCTCGCTCAGCCCCGATGATACCAGAGTGACGGTACGGTCCCTAGCGCAAACAAACGAACAAAGAAACAAAGGAACAAACGATCTAGGTTCTTTTTGTTTTCTTGTTCTTTTGTTCTTTTGTTCTTCTGGAGCTTTTCCCCGCCGTGGTATCGATCTTGCCTCCCGCATTGTTCCAGAATGGTCTATAGCGGGAGAAACATATGGGCACGAATTTCAAACGCCGTAGTGTCGCGGCGTTGTTGCTATCTGTGATGATGGTTCTCGTCGGCTGCGATGTCGCTCAGGAACAGGCTCAACAAAATCGCGCCCAGCCGACGCAGGTACAGTCGCCTGCGGGCCAGAGCCAGGGCACCAGCAGCCAGTCCTCGCCGCGCTCCTCGTCGTCCGCCGCGCTGGGCGACCAGCAGATCGGTCGGGGTGGTGTGGCATATGCCCAGGAGCCGATTCCCACAGCCTTGCCGGGCGATGCCTCGGCGCTCTCGGAGTACGAGCGCATCATCAACAATGTCTACGGGCGCAACATCAATGCCGTGGTCAACTTGACGGACGGCAATGCGACCGGCTCAGGCTTTGTCATCGACCAGGAAGGCCACATCGTCACCAACAACCACGTCGCCGGCGAGATGCAGCAGATCTTTATTACCTTCGCCGATCGCAGCGTCAGCCGTGGCGAGCTCGTCGGCACGTTTCCGGAGGGCGATATTGCGGTTGTGCGCGCCGAGCGTGTGCCGGAGGGCATTCAGCCGGTCGAGCTAGGCGACTCCTCAACCGTGCGCGTTGGGCAGATCACCGTCGCGATCGGCAGCCCGCTTGGCCTGCAGCAGACCGTGACCTCGGGCATCGTTAGCGCGCTCAATCGCTCGATTCAGGACTTGGGCGAGAACGATCCCGACAGCAGCTTGCAGGGCCTGATCCAGACCGACGCCTCGATCAATCCCGGCAACTCGGGCGGCCCGCTCTTCGACTCGCGCGGTCGGGTGATCGGCATGAACACCTTGATCGCCTCGCGCAACGAGGGCAACATCGGCCTGGGCTTTGCGGTGCCGGTGAATCGCATCAAGCGCGTTGTGCGGCAATTGATCGAGACGAGCCAGTATCGGCGTCCGAAGATTGGCGCTAGTGTTGTGCCGGTCGATCCCGAGCTGGCACTACAGCTCAACTTCCCGACGACCAGCGGCGTGATGCTCTCGGAGGTAGTGCAAGGCGGCCCATCGGATCAGGCCGGGCTTCAGGGCGCGACGGAGGGCGTAACACTGAGCGGTGGCGAACGCTACCCAACCAACGGCGACATTATCACCGCGATCAACGGCCAGCCGGTGCGCACCATCGGCGATTTGCGCAATATCCTGGAAACCGAAGCCGATGCCGGTGATAGCGTGACGATTACCTTCTTGCGCGGCGGACGCGAGCAGCAGACGCAGCTGACGCTGGGCCAGTAAAACCAACCCAGCACACGCAAACGAGCGACGCATCTCAGCGTCGCTCGTTTCGTTGGGTCAGAATAAATGTTAGCTATTGACCGCGCTGCGCCAGGCCGCCTGGGCATAGCGTCCATCGGGATCAAGCTCGACACAGCGGCGGAAATACAGCGCGCTCTGCTCACCAAGCTCGGCGTGCAGCCGGCCCAAGTGATACAGCAGCTCGGCCTGCTGCGTGCGTGGACAGGCCGACAGATCGGCCTCGATCGTGGTGAGGATTGCCTCGGCGTCACCACGCGCGCCAAGCACGATATGCGCTTCGCCAAGCGTTGTCAGCAGGGGCAGCGCAATGCGAGGCGGAAACCGCTTCGGATCGGCCTTGAGAATAATCGCGCGGGCTTTGGCGGCGTCTTCCTCGACATGCAGCGCCATCCAGGCGCGCTGCTGGATTAGCTGCGGCACCTCGGCGATCGATGAGTCGCCAGTCAGCGCCAACTGCTTGCCTTCGGCGATCCGGCCCTGCGCCAGCACCACCGACGCAAGTGTGCTCTGAACTGTGTGATCGCTGGGGTAGAGTTTGGCCGCGCGCCGCAGCAGCTGCTCAGCTTTTTCGTCCTCGCCTTGTTGCGCCAGACCCTGCGCCCGCAGCACCAGCGCATCGACCGACCACGGGTTGATGCGCAGCGCTGCTTGCACCAGCCGGTCGGCGCGAGTGTACGCGCCCTGCGCCAACTGTTGCTCAGCGAGAGTCATCAATCCCAGCCGCAGGCCAAACACAAAGGCGGTGATGATCGCCAGGATGCCGATCAGCGGCGGAAAGCCGAAAGTCCAGGCAATCAGTAACAGGCCGAGTAAAATGCTGGCCTCGGGAACAAGCAGCGCCTGCTGTGCAATGCGGCCCCAGAGGAATGTTTCTTTGGTTGGTTTACTGTGTGCCTCGCTAAACAACGCCATACCGCCTCCTCAAAACGTTTACCAACTGAGGAACAGTGTATTGGCATTGTGTGACATCTACCGTCACAAGTTTTTGGGATCGAAACAGGGCCAGCGATTCGCTGACCCTGCTTGCATTTGAGATGTTATAGAGATCAATTACTGTGGCCAGACACCCCAGGTGCTGTACAGCTCGCGACCAAGCAGGCCAAGCTGGATCTCGAAGGGCGTGCCGACTTTATCGGGGAAGTACTCGAAGCGGTTGCGCTCGAAATACTGGACCAGCCGGCCATTCTCTTCGTAGGCCTCGGAGAGTGGCATGCCGTACAGCGCCAGCCCGCCGTTCGCCTCCCAGTAGCCTTTGAACGGCGCGCACAGTCGATGCCCGGTCTGCTCGAAGAACTGGCACTCCGGCGGCGCGTCGGCTTGTTTGGGCAGCTTGGTCCAGTCGATGCCTTCCTGGCGCAGCAGATCGTCACCGAGTCGCCCGATCTGGATTTCGAAGGGCGTGTTGGCTAGCTCAGGATAATATTCGAAGCGGTTGCGCTCGAAATACTGGACCAGCC
>JAFAYS010000493.1 GCA_019240175.1 Chloroflexota bacterium
GCGCTTCCCATTCGGTCAGCGCGGTATTGACATAGAACGGGCTGTTGTCCCAGTCGATCTTGGGGTTGGGCGCGTCGAAGTTGATCGTCGGCGGGATCTGCTTGTGCTTGAGCGCCAGCACGGTTTTGATAAAGCTCGAAATGCCGGCGGCGGTGTCGAGGTGGCCGATGTTGCTCTTGACCGAGCCGATCGCGCAGTACTGCTTTTGATTGGCCGCGCGAAACGCTCGCGTCAGCGCCATCATCTCGATCGCGTCGCCTAGCGAAGTCGCCGTGCCATGCGTCTCGACGTACGAGACCGAGCCGGGCCGCACCATCGCGTTGGCCAGTGCCTCAGCGATCACTTCGGTCTGGCCTTCGACGCCGGGAGCTGTGAAGCTGGCCTTGAGCGCGCCGTCGTTATTGGTCGCCGAGCCTTTGATCACGGCGTAGATATTGTCGCCGTCGTCGAGCGCGTCCTGCAAGCGCTTGAGGATCACCGCGCCCGCGCCGCTGCCGAAGAGCGTACCGTTGGCGTCGGCGCTAAAAGGCCGGCAATGACCGTCGGGCGACATGATGCCGCCGTGCTGGTACAGGTAGCCGGTTTTGTGCGGCACATTGACCGCCACGCCGCCCGCGATCGCCATCTGGCACTCGTCGATCAGCAGGCTCTGGCAGGCCAGATGGATCGCTACCAGCGAGGTCGAGCAGGCCGTGTGGATCGCGTAGCTCGGGCCTTTGAGGTTCAGCTTGTACGAGATGCGCGTCGTGAGGTTCGCCAGGTCGTTGCCGATGCCGATCTCGGTGATGTCAAGCGACTGGGCGATATGCTGGTTGGCAAACAGGTTAAACAGATAGGTGCTGGTCTTGGCCCCGCCAAAAACACCAACCATGCCCTCGTAGGCGTGCGGATTGTAGCCCGCGTCTTCGAGCGCCTGCCAGGCACACTCAAGAAACAGCCGCTGCTGCGGGTCCATCAGATCGGCCTCGCGCGGCGAGTAGCCGAAGAAGCCCGCGTCAAACGATTCGATATCGTCGAGGATCGCCGCCGCTTTGACGTAGTTCGGATCGTTGAGCAGAGCCGGCGCAACACCTGCGGCGCGCAGCTCCTCATCCGAAAGGCGGGCGATCGACTCGACGCCGTTACACAGATTTTCCCAGAACGCATCGAGATCATTGGCACCTGGAAAGCGTCCAGCCATGCCGATGATCGCGATATCTGAGCTGTTATCGTATTCTATCGAAGCTGCATCATCGATGCTACTCATCACCAACTCCTTGTTTGCGCGAGCGCTGTCGTTGTTGATATTGCTGTCGTCGATTTTGTTTGACCTGACGGTCGTCGGCTCGATCGCCTGGGGGATGAAGATCGGCACTTGCCGGATTGTGCAAGCCGACCTTGGCGACCAGCCCTTCGATCAGCTGACGGGCTTTTTTCACGCCATGCTCGGCGCGGATCTGCTGACCAAGCGCGGCAGCAGCCTCACGATAGCGCGGCGTGCTCAGCACAGTGGTCAGCGCCTGGCTCAGCCCGTCGACCGTGGCCCGAGGATACGGGATCACGGGACCGGCGCAGCCAAGCTGATATGCCGTCTCGGCCCACAGCGGCTGATCGGCGTTATGCGGCAGAAACAAGCTCGGGATACCAGCGCGAAATACAGCGGCTGCCGTGCCGGCTCCGCCGTGATGTACCACACAGGCCGCGCGTGGAAACAGCCAGGCGTGCGGCGCATAGTCGATCACCAGCACCTCGGGCGGCAGCTCGGTAGCCGTGAGGCCGCTCCAGCCCTTCTGGATGATCGCGCGACAGTCGACGCGCCGCACGGTCTCCAGCACCAGCGTTGTAAACGCCTGCGGATCGGCGTGGACCATGCTGCCGAACGAGAAAACCACCGGCGGCGGGCCGGCGGCGAGAAACGCGCTCAGCTCCGGCGCGGGCTGCCAGCGCTCGTCGTCGAGAAAAAAGTAGCCGGTCATGGTGTAGTGCAGCGGCCAGGTTGCGGCGGGCGGCACCACATGGCGGCTCATGGCGTAGAGCGCAAGCTGCGGCGAGTGGTAGCTGTTCAGCGGATCGTGGAGCGGCGGCAGGCCCAGCTCCTGGCGAAATGGATTGATCAGCGAGAAGCGCGCCTGCTGCATCGCCGCCGTACCGAGCGCGCCCGGATGGCCGAGAAACAGCGAGACGAAAGGAATGCCAGTCAGCTCATGGATCATTCGTCCAGCCGGCTGGGTCGCGCCACTGATCAGCACATCGGCATCGCGGCAGGCATCGCGCAGGTCGCGGTACATCTCGGGCAGCGCCTCGATCAGCGGTGCCAGAAACGCGCGAATCTCGCTCACCGAGTCGAAGAACTCGGTCATCTCGATCCGCGTCGCCAGCGCATCGCGCAGCGCCTGCTGCACATCGGGGCCGATTGGCGTGCAGCGAAAGCCGAACTGCTCAACCCACGGCGCGAAGTTTGGTGAGACCGCCAGAACCGGCTGATGGCCGTGACGGCTCAGCTCAACAGCAAGCGCAATCAGTGGTTGAACATCTCCGGTTGAGCCGAAGTTTGTCAATACAGCGCGCAAGAAGAATTCTCCATAGAAAGCATTGGTAGATCCAAACTGACGGTGCCGGTTTCCACGGGGCAGCTCGATAGGGGCATTTTGATGGACGCGACCAGCTAGCTGCGAGCTAGGCCGGCCTGTCGATCGGTGCTGGTGAAGCGGTACTGCATAGATCCTCGACAAATCGCGCGGACATAGAAGGGCGCGCTTTGTCTGTCAGAGTTGCCAGGGAAAAGAACACACTTCGAGCCGATCTATTATGTCACGCCGAGATGGAGCATGAAGCACCCACGCACACGACGCAGAGATAACAGATCATAATGAATGCTGGCTGTACAGCAATGGGTTGGTTCTGATCGACATAGCCTTGTGGTCAGAAAAGGCTACGTTACATATATCCGGGTGATGGAACGAAATCTATTGATGATGACCGAAAATGTTTTTGGTGTTTAATAGCTTTTTTGCTATTAACCAAATCTTGATGATTAGGCCATTATAGGGTACTCCTCAGATCCTGTCAATACAACACCAGTCCCACGCGCAGCCCTGACCGCACGCAAGCTTTAGGCTCATTGAGTGCTCGGGATTCATGATCATTAATACACTCAGCACATTTTTATTCGTCGAATTTGGCAAGCTTTCCATGCTGGCACACGACCTGCTCTTACGAAGACCAGCAGTCTTACAGAAATCGTAGTGGAGGAGTAAGGATGAAACGTTGGCTTGTGATGTTGATGCTGGCCCTCACGCTCGGCACCGGCTTGCTTACCGGCTGTGGCGGAGAAGGCGGTGATGACGACGACGGCGATCTGAATACGCCAGGCATGGTGCAACCCGGCGAAGACGGCGAGAGCGACGGCGACGACTAGAAACCATCCCGCTACACGTGAGCTGAGGAGAGTCGAGCGCAGTGCTCGACTCTTCGTCGTGTCTGGCTACATCGCCGGGCCGTGCGCGCTATGCCTGGCAGCAAATCTCGACGTGCCGGCTTGCTGTGCTACTCGAACATGCGCTTGTACAGCGCCAGCTCGTCGAGCGAAACGTTGCCGCCGCACAGTACGATCACCAGATGATCGTCGGGCGCGAACGTGCCCTGAAGCTTCTCGGCAGCGGCCAGATTGCAAGAGGTCGCCAGCTCGGTCAAGATCTTGGCTCGCTCCAACAGATAGCGCTGCGCCACATACGCCTCACGATCCGTGACCACAATATGCCGCTCGGGCTGGCTCTGCGCGATATTGATCGCCTCGGCTGCGATGTAAGGCGCGCCCAACGTTCGCGCCAGCGAGGTCGCCTGGATGCGCACCGACTGCTGGGCTGCCAGCGAGCGGGCCAGCGCGTCCGCGCCCTCGGTCTCGACGGTCCACAGCCGGACATCGGGGCCTGCCTCACGCAGCGCGGCAGCCACGCCGCTCATCAGCCCGCCGCCGCCTACGCTGACGATCACGTCGGTCACCTGCGGCACCGCCTCGATCACTTCAAGGCCGATGCTGCCGTTGCCCGCGATCACATCGGGATCGTCGTAGGGATGCATAAAGATCAGGCCGGAGTTAGCGTATTCTTCCGCCAGCTCGAAGGCTGCCTGCATCGTCGGGGCCAGCTCCACCTCCGCGCCGTAGCCACGCGTCGCCTCGACGTAGTTTTGCGGCGTGTACACCGGCATGACGATCTTGGTATGAACGCCGAGCGTGCTGCCCGCATAGGCGACACCCTGCGCGAAGTTGCCGCCGCTGACGGCGACCACGCCCCGCTGGCGCTCGGCGGCGCTGAGATGGAGCATTTTACTAAAGGCGGAGCGGGATTTGAATGAGCCGGTCTTCTGGAAGAGTTCGAGCTTCAAATATACATTGGTGCCGAGCCGCTGGCTGAGCGAGTGACTTTTCACGGTGTCCGTGTGGCGAACGTAGGGAGCGATTCTGGTACGCGCTTCTTTCACTTGTGCAAGCGTCACCAAACCTTGTGTGAGCGTCACCATACATGAATTCCTTTTACCTCAAGGCGGTTGCTATCGTGCGCACTGGCGATATCGGCCTGCAAGCGTGTGCTGCTCCAGGCCGAGGGGGGAATATGTGCCAGCACTTGATCGCCCCCCTGCGCGGCATCCTGCGACGCCGCAGCCCAATCATCGTTACACCTCCGACATCTCCGAGCAGTGAGCTTCGCGAGACTGTAGGTGTAGCGCCAGGAACGATCAAACCGCTGTGAGGCTGTCCGATGTTCTATTGGGCTACATCAGCCTCGTCGCTGACGTACCCTCCGACTTCCATCATCGCATGGGTGGGAGGTTTTGAGGCGCAGCGGGCACACGGACCACGCTGTCACCAGTGGACGGCGAGCTAGCACGATGCTCCGCGCTGCTACGCCGTCAGCCAATCATGATTAACGCGAACCGCGCGCTCGAAATCAAGCGCACGGCCCGTTTCGATGGAGCAGCACAAGCGACAAGCCGCGCTACAACAGCTGCGGCTGCTGGTCGAGCTGTGGCTGTTGCACGGTTGCCGGCTGCTCATCCGCGATCGCGTCCGGCAGCTCGTCTTCCACAAAGCGCAGCCGTGGATACATGTAGCCGACGATCACCGAGATCGTCGCCAGCAGCCCCAGGATCATAAACAGCAGCCCAATGCCGCGTCCCTCGCCGGTCCCGATCCACTGGCCGATACTACCGGCCAGCGCGCCGCCATCAGCCATCAGCGGCTCGAAGACAAAATCGACCAGCGGCCCGCTGACGAGATAGGCCAGCGGCATCGCGGCAGTCGCGATCATCAGGCGCACGCCAAAAACGCGGCCCTGCACATCGAGCGGGACTTTGCGCTGCCAGATCGGCTGGCTCGACGCCCCGACCAGCGGCAGACCGACTGTGAAAAAGAAGGCCGCGATCGTGATCAGCAGCGCCGAGGGCAGCAGACCGGCCACAAACATGCTCACGCCCGACAGCAGCACACCGCCCAGCGCGCCGTACACCTGGCGCTTCGGCCCGCCCCAGACGCTCATCAGCACGCTGCCGAAGACCAGCCCCAGCCCGGCAACCGAGCGGATCACGCCCAGCGTCGGCGCGTCTGCAAACGAGAGCACCAGCGGCGTCGAGAGCACAATGATCGCGCCCATCAAGAAATTACTGGCGGCAAAAAAGATCAGCAGGGCCAGCAAGCCGGGCCGCGCCACAATATATTTCCAGCCGAAGATTGCCTCGCCGAGCACCGAGCCGCGCGCAGCCTGGCCCTCGGCGCTGGTCTGTGTATCGGGGATCTTGATCATCAGCAGCGTGACCACCGCGAAGAAGCAGCTGGCAAAATCAATCAGGATGATGCCCTCTAGACCAATCGGTCCGATCAGCACACCGGCCAGCGCCGGCGAGATCAGCTGTCCAACGGCCTGCGCCAGCTGCATCATGCCATTGGCGCGGCCAAACTGCTGCTTGGGCACCAGCTGCGAGATCGCGGCGTTGAAGGCGGGGAATTGAAAGGCGGTGAAGCATGAGGTGATGATCACCACCAGGTAGAGCGCCCACATCTGCATATTGCCGGTCCACAGTAGCAGCACCAGCACCAGCGTAAAAAACATGCCGCCCAGATCGCTCAGCACCAGCGTCCACTTGCGATTCCAGCGATCGACCAGCACACCGGCCAGCGGCGAGATCAGCATAATCGGCAACATGCCGAAGAAGGCCATTAGCGTTAGATGGGTCGCGGAGCCGGTCTGCTCATACACCCACACGCCCAGGCCAAAGCCGGTAAGTCCCGTACCCAGCATAGAAATCAGCTGCCCGAACCAGATCAGCAGAAACGTTTGCATACCACGCGGGGCCGCGTGTTGTTCCGCTGAACGATCGTCTTTCATACTGCGTTCCTTGTGTATTTGGTCGTCAGTGATGAGGAATGCACGGTGTAGCTGCTTGCCTGCTTCCTAATCTATTGGG
>JAFAYS010000229.1 GCA_019240175.1 Chloroflexota bacterium
CCCTTCGTTGGCACAAGGCGGAACTGATAGGCGAGGCGGCTCATCAGACACCCTTCTAGTTTTCGATGGACTGCTGCACAATATCGAGCGTAACCGCCCTACTGGTATATGTGCAATCACACTATAACAGAGAACAGGTCTTCCCATCAGGACTAAAGCCGTTAAAGCGAATAAAAAGCGGATATCCCAGGGCTAGAGCACCTGGGTTCACGCCCTCTCTTTCTAACGCGTCACTCGCGCCAGATACAGATCGTAGCCGGGAGCGCCGGGCTGCACCAGGATCGAACCGAGCGGATAGTGACCGCCGCTGGCAACACCGGTGCTCGCCAGCGCCAGCGTCGCGCCGGTTCCGGTTGGCTCGCGCACGATCAGGCTGAGATCGTAGCGACCGGGCGGCAGCCAGCGCGGGACCATCAGCTCGTCGTGGAGCAGCAGCGGCTGCGTGGTCGGCAGCAGACGTTCAAGATCCAGCCGTGAGCTGCCGCGCCACACAACCGTCGAGCTGCCCTGGAGCTGAAGCTGAAAGAACACGCCGAACTGTTTGTAGAGCGGCGTTACGCCCACATTCGACCAGCTGCTGTCGATCGCGAAGCGCGCGCCGGCGGTAACCTCGCTGGGATAGCTCAGCGAGTTAAGCTGGAAACGATAGCCGGAATGTTTGCCCAGCAAGATCAGCTGCGCCTGCTCGGTCGCGGAGTAGCTTGGCCAATCGCCGAAGTTGCCGCTAGCCACCGAAGCAACGTGCCACTCGCGCACCTGCCGGTCGCACTGTGCCAGATCCGGACGAGTGCCGCCGACATACTCGGAGACGATCGGCGCGGTCTTCCAGCGCTCTTGCATCAACAGCTTTTTGAGCGGATCGGTGTTGAACTGCTCGTCGAACCACACGCTACACAGGCTATCAACACGCACGCCGATCTCCGGCGAGCGTCCCAGCGCGTACGCAAACGTCTCGGTGTCCGCGCCCGCGTTCATCAGCACCGGCGAGCTGGAAAACGCCGCCAGCTGCATATCGACCAGCGCGCGCTTGGTCGCCGCGCTGCCGGGCGCCGTGCACAGCCCGCCAGTATGCCACTCGCCCCAGTGACCGTACAGCCCCAGATCGTAGTAGGCCAGCCAGCGCTCGCCGTTGAAGCGCGCGCCCAGCGCCTGCACCAGCGCCCGCGATCGCTCGATAAACACAGGATGGTTCCAGTTCGGCACCCACATCGTCTGGCCGTTGTAGGAGCAGTACGCGCCGCCGACCTCCTGGCGCAAATACTCCGGCAGCTCGACCGGCGAGCTAAAGCCGTTGACAGCCATCACGCGGAAGGCAAATGTCGAGCCCATATTGCGCGCCGTCGCCAGATCCCGCTCGATCTGCGAAAAATCGTACTGGCCTTTGCTCGGCTCAAGCGCGCGCCAGCCATAACGAATATAGTGCTCGTAGGAGTGCCGCGGCTGCGGGATCGGCTCGCGGCCATACCAGCGGTAGAAGCCACGCAGCGGATTGACAAGCTCAGGATCGGAGAGCGGGATCGCGGCGGGCGTGACGGTCACGATTGCGCTGGAAATGCTGGCCGCCCAGGCGCTGGAGCTCCACACGAGCGCGATCATCAGCGCCAGATACACAGGAAGCTGTATGGAGTAATAGCGGGGATGCCGGCGCGATCTCCGCGCATCGATCTGCTGCATGAAACCTGTCCTTTCGTTCTGCTCGTCTCGTCGGGCGCGACAGCCGCGATCATATCCGCGCCGGTGCCGCTCGTACCGCTGGGCAGCATACCGACTCACCGCGTGGAGCGTCCATCCCCCATTTGTCCTGGCATCACAATTAGCGTAGCCGGGCTGTGTCGATGCTGAAGGATGTACTCCTACGCACAACGAAGCCAGGACTAGCGAGTAGCCGATGTGGGTACAACGTGATACCGCGCTGTCATGTGATCGGCGGGCGCACCTTTCAAATGGCGCGAAAGCCGGTATCATTCACGTCAACATCTACACTCTGTAGCACGACGAGGACGCCGGTGAACCAGAAAGACTCCACCAAGCCGCTGATTCTTGCTCGTGATCGCTCACGAGCGGCCTCGGATCTCGACGCCAATGCGCTGCTGATCGCTGAGTTTGAGTACATCGCGCAGACCGCCTTCCAGGCGACCGAAGATCGCTCACGGGCGACGACGCTCTATCTCGTCACCACGGGCAGTCTGATCGCCGCGATTCTCAGCACGCAGGTCGAGCAGCTGCAAGCGACCGACACCTACTGGTCTTTTGCGATCTTGTTTTGCGGCCTCAGCTTCTTTAGCCTGCTGACCCTGCTTCAGCTGGCCCGGCTGCGCATCGCGTGGCTCAGCAGCGTCGCGGCGATGAATCACATCAAGCAGTTTTATATCGAGCACAGCCAGCAGCCGGATCTAGAGCGCGCCTTTCTGTGGAATGTGCGCACGCTGCCCACGGCGTCGAAGCCGTGGAGCGTGGCCTCGCTGCTGATGCTGCAAGTCGCGCTGCTGGGCGGGCTGTCTGCCGGAGCCGCGATCATCTTTTTTGGCCTCGCCAATCAACTGCAAGCGTGGTGGTGGAGCGGCGCGTCCGTGATCGGCGGTAGCTTTTTCTTCATTCAGATCGGGCTGTACTATGCGCTGCTGAGGAGGAACGAAGGAACGAAGGAACAAACGAACCAAAGAACAAAGGAACAAAGAAGGAAGAGCTGAGTACCGAAATCATAATAGGAACGAAGGCAAACATAAACAAGGGAACACAAAGATCGTACTGAACGATTTTGTTCCTTTGTTCCCTTGTTCCTTTGTTTGCCCGCCAGGCCTGCCGATGATAAAAAGATGGTATGCTACGCCGAAGAAACATGTTGTTCCTTCGGCTACGGCCCTGGATACAGAAATCTGCTACGGGATAGCTCATGGCACACAATGTTGATCACTCCGTCATCAGGATCACCGCGCTTGCGCGCCCGACGGAGCCCACCGATGGAGCCGATGCCGCCTCCCTAGACTGTCTGCCGCCAAATACCCACTCGCCGCTGTGGCTGGTGACGACCGAGCCGCTGCTCAACCAATTTGTCTCCGATCTACAGCGCCTGCGCCGCGCCATCGACGAGCAGCCTGAGACACACCATGAGCTGAGCTTCTCACGCGCCAGTCTGGATGCCGTTCGCGCCGCGTTCGCCTCGATGATTCGGCACGGCGAGGAGCAGGTTCACAGCCTCGCGCAGCTGCTGTGCGCCACCTGGCTCACCTCGTTTCAGGTACAAAACGTCGTCATCGGCGAGGTCGAGGCGACCAGTGAGCGCTTTACGCTCTCGCAAACCATCGCGCCGAGCGAAGTCTACACCACCACCGATCTCGATCTGGGCAATCGCCAGCTCAACAAGCTGCAATTTCGTACCGAAAGCGGCTGGAGTCGGGCCGTGCTGATCGCCAACAGCGTGGACTACCAGCCAACCGAGCGCAATCGCTACGCGATCCACCGTATCAGCACGCGCATTAAAGCCGAAGAAGAAATCTGGAATAAAGTCGTGGATGAGATCTTCGATCTTGATGCGCTGGTGCGCCGCGATAAAAAGCTGCGGCATCTTAGCCGTTATGTCAAAGATATTTTTGGCATCAAGATCGTCGTGGGCAGCACGGCAGACGCGTATCGCGTGCATCAGTCGCTCAAAGAGCTACGCTGGACGCAGGCCGAGCTGATCGCGCAACGGATCGAGCCGAGTGCCGCGACCAACCGCCTGGAATTTGTCGAGATCAAAGATTATCTGGGGGCGGGACAGCGCAAACGCTCCGGCTGGCGCGCGCTCAAATCCGTCGTGCTATGGGCCGACAAAACGATCGAGATCCAGATTCAGCCGCTGTATAACTTTCTGCATGAGCGCGAGATGC
>JAFAYS010000331.1 GCA_019240175.1 Chloroflexota bacterium
CCAGATCACAAATTGCTGGCCGATCATCGGATCGGCTAGCTGTTCCAGCAGCACCGGGCTGATCGACACGGTGAGCGGCAAAGAGCGCCCGCCCGCCCGCAGATCGTGCAGCATGGTCAGGAGCGGCACGTAGCTTTCGGCGATCACTTCGTGCAGTGATTCTTCACCGTGCGGCCAGCGACCGGCGCGACGGACGTACGGAAAGTGCGCGTTGAGCACAATGGCGACGTTGCCACAAATCATGATTGGTGTTCAGTCATTAAGGGCTCGGCGCTGCTCCCAGGATCACAAAGAAGGCACAAAATGCGCAAATGCCCAGCATGGTCAGCGCGATGTTGATCCAGCCCAGGACAATGCCTGCCTGTGCTAAGCCCTCGCCGGTGATCCGCCCACCCGATGCCGCAATCTCTTTCCTGGCATTGCGGCCCAGAATGATGGCAGGAATCGCGCCAAGGAAGAATATCCCCAAAAATGAGGCGACGCCGAATATCAGCGCGAAAACCGCCGTATTGCTGGTTACGCCATACGCTGATGTGCCCGGCTGATACTGCTGTCCCGGCTGGCTGTACTGCGGCCCCGAAGGCACAGTAAATGAAGGGCCAGGGCTGCTCGGGTACTGCGGTGGAGCGTCGTACACGCGCGCATGGGGTTCTTCGCTGGTCAGGGTAACCGGTGGCGGAGACTGGAAGGACGGCGGATCGTTGCGATTTAAGCTAACCGTGGGACCGGTAGCAGCTGGTGTGGATTGTTTAAGAGGAGTACCGCAGCGGTAGCAAAAGGCTGCGCTGTTCTCGTTGGCAGCGCCACACACAGGACATGTCATCGTTGATCCTTTCGGCTTTAGGCTTTGGGGCACCCGCAGGCTGATGGTGTAGGCAAGCGCTCCACAGAAAATCCTCTGCTCAGCCGGATCAGGGCAGATCGCTGCTCCGAGACGGCACTAGTATCATAGCAGAACATCGCAAGCAGTGTCTACAATCCTGGCAAACGGATTGCTATGTTGATGCTAAAGGAGGCTTGTATGGAATACACGCTGATCTTTGGTACTCCTGTTTATTCTAGCGAGAAGCATATCGGAAGTTTGTCGCGCATCATTGTCGACAACGGCATCGCCAATCAGATCACCGTCAATCCGGGGCTGCTCGGTACCGAGCGCGTTGTGCCGATCAATGCGCTGGATCAGGCGACCGGCGAGACGATCCAGATGAATGTTTCGGACGACGAGTGGAAAGCCTTTGCCGCCTACCAGATGCAGCAGGCGCTTACGGGCACCGCCGGCGATACGCCGAATCTCTCGGCGCTGACGACCGATCAGGTTGCTTCGGGCGGCATTACTGATTCGAGCCACCCGACGAACGATACCGGCGCGCGCAAGACCGTGCGTACGGTCGGCGATACGTCAGTCGTGCTGACGTCACGCACGTGTGTGGTCGACGAAGCGGCCAACAACCAGCAATACCGGCTCAAGGGTCTGACCATAGACACGGGCCGACCTCAGTTGCTGCTGCTCGACAACGACAATACGCTGCCGTTCGACACGGTAACGCTGTTTGACGAAGATCGGATTCATGTTGGCGGCGAGCATCAAGCTCCGGTGCTGGAGTCAGAGCAGGAAAGCATCACGCCGATCTTTGAGCAGCCGCTGGCCGATCGCGACGACTCATATCGTGAGCGCGGGCAGAACGAGTAAACCGGCGTGGGTAGGCAATAACGTTTGATCAGAGGCACGGCGCTGCTTGCCTGAGCAGCGTCGTGCCGTGTGTTCGAGATCTTGGAGATGCAGCTTCAACCTCGGCATCTGGCAGCGATTATGGCAGCTGCCGCCGGCGCGACCAGCGAGATCTGCGGTGTGCTAATCGGCCAGCGCACACCGCAAGTCGTTGTTCATGCGATCGTGAGGGGACATAACCTGCATGCTCGCCCACAGCAGCATTTTTTGCTCGATGCGCAAACGCTGCTCCGAGCTGATGCTCAGGCGCGCGCCGCCGGCGACGAGATTGTGGGCTTTTACCACAGCCATCCCAACGGCAGCGCGCTGCCCTCGCCCCACGATCGCCGCGACGCCTGGCCGGGCTATGTGTATCTGATCGTGGCGGTCGAACGAGGAGCGCCGCGCTATGTCTGCGCCTGGATCTGCCGTCCCGACGGTGTGTTCCAGCCTGAGCCGATCCGCCCCTAGCTCTGACCGTCGAGCATGGCTACCGCGTCCTCGCCGTAGATATCGACGATCTGGCCGTTGAAGCGGGCTCCCTCTGCGTCCGCCAGCATCGCGATCAGCCGTCCGGGCCGCTCCGGGTTTTGCAGGCTACCGCTTTCGTAGAAGTTTTGGAAGGTGTTGACAATATTCTGGCCCACCACCTCGGCGGGCTGCTCACGGATCGACGTCTGCATCACGGTATCGACCACGCCAGGATACACGCAGATCGACGCGACGCCGGTGCCTTCCAACTCCAATCCAAGCTGCCGGGTCAGCATGTCCAGGCCGGCCTTAGAGACCGAGTACGCTCCCACGCGCTCTAGCGGTGTACGCGCCGCACCCGACGAGATGTTGATGATCCGGCCCCAGCCCTGCTCGATCATACCCGGCAGCACCGCCTGCGAAAGGCGGAACGGCGCGACCACGTTGATCCAGTTCGCGCGCTCCCACTCGTCGGCGCTCAGCTCCCAGAGTGTGCCAAACGGCCCAAGCGCCGCCGCGTTGTTGACCAGCACGCCGATGGTGCCCAGCTCACTCTGCACGTCCGCGATCAGCTTGAGCGCCGCCGCGCTGTTTGATAGATCCGCCTGCACTGCCAGCGCTGTGCCGCCCGCCTGTTGAATCTCGGCTACCGCAGCGTCGATCTCTTCTTTGCTGCGGGCAGCCACGGCAACTCGTGCGCCGCGACGGGCTAGCTCTAACGCGGTGGCGCGTCCAATTCCGCGACCGCCGCCGGTCACGAGTGCGACTTTCCC
>JAFAYS010000468.1 GCA_019240175.1 Chloroflexota bacterium
GCTTGGTTCGGTCTTTTTTATCGGCACGGCGACCACGCTGATTCGCTATGCCGGCTTCACGATCTTGACTGACCCGAACTTTCTGCACCGGCACGAAAAGGTTCATCTCGGCTATGGGCTGAGCGCCACACGGCTGACCGATCCGGCGCTCGACATCGACGAGCTGCCGCCGGTCGATCTGGTTGTGCTGTCGCATATGCACGAAGATCATTTCGATCGGGTGGCGGCTGAACGGCTGGATCGCACGCTGCCGATTGTCACGACCGGCCACGCGGCCAAGAAGCTCAAGCGGCTGGGCTTTACCCGGCCCTACGCGCTCAAAACCTGGCAGTCACAAACGATCCGCAAGGGTGATGTGCAACTGCGCATCACGGCGATGCCCGGCACGCACGGCCCTGGACTATTGGCCGCGCTGCTGCCGCCGGTGATGGGCAGCATGCTAGAGTTTGAGTCGCTGGCGTCGGGCAAGACGCTGCTGCAAATCTACATCACCGGCGATACGCTGATACATGATCGGCTCAAGGAGATTCCTGCGCGCTATCCACGCATAGATCTGGGGCTGCTGCATCTGGGCGGGACGCGCGTGATGGGCCTGCTGGTGACCATGGATGCCGAGCAGGGCGTCGAGGCGCTGAAGATTGTCGATCCAACGATCGCGATTCCGATCCACTACAACGACTATGACCGCTTCAAGTCGCCGCTGGAAGATTTTAAGCGCGCGGTTCTGGCGGCGGGCTTGGAGCAGAAGGTGCGCTATTTGAACCACGGCGAGACCTACAGCTTCGAGATTCCCAAAAGCCGGCGGCGTTAAACGCAACGGGACACAAAGCTCATTGTGTCCCGCTCGCTCTCAATTGTCGGATCGATCTACTCGACCGGCTCGGTCGCGCCTTGCTCCTCGGCGTATTGCAGCTGATACAGCCGCGCATAGTAGCCGCGTCGCGCCAGCAACTCCTCGTGCGTGCCGTCTTCGACCAGATGGCCCTTGTGCAGCACAATGATGCGATCCACATGGCGGATCGTCGAAAGCCGGTGCGCGATCACGATGCTGGTCCGACCTTCCAGCAGCCGCTCGAGCGCCGTCTGGATCAGCGCCTCGGTCTCGGTATCGACGCTCGACGTGGCTTCGTCCAGCACCAGCATGACCTCGGGATTGAAAGCGACCGCCCGCGCAAACGCCAGCAGCTGTCGCTGGCCGACCGAAAGATTCGTGCCGCGCTCGCGCACCTCGTAGTCGTAGGTGCCGAGCAGCCGCTCGATAAACGGCGCGGCGTTAGCGATCTCGGCGGCGCGGCGCATCTCCGCATCGCTGATCTGCTCGGCGTGCAGCCGAATGTTGGAGGCGATCGTGCCTGAGAAGCAGACCGGATCTTGCGGCACGGCGGCGATATGCCGGCGCAGCTGGGTCTGCGGCACGTCGCGAATATCGATGCCGTCGAGCAGGATGCTGCCCTGCTGGATATCGTAGAAGCGCGCCAGGATCGAGATTAGGGAGGTTTTGCCCGCGCCGGTCGCGCCGACCACGGCCACCGCCTGGCCTGCCGGAATTTTGAACGACACATCGCGCAGCACCGGCTCGTCGGGATTGTAGCCAAAGACCACGTTGCGAAACTCGATCTCGCCACGCACATGCTCCGGCAGATGCTCAGGAGCTGGCCGATCCTTGACTTCCTCGGGCGCGTCCAGCACGGTGAAGATCCGCTCGGAGGCTGCCATCGCCGCCTGCAAAATATTGTACTTCTCGGAAAGATCGCGGATCGGCTGAAACGAGCGCTCGGTGTATTGTATGAACGCCACCAGCACGCCCAGCGTCGCCCAGCCCGCCAGCACACCCCGACCGCCCCAGTAGAGCAGCAGCGCCATCGCCAGCGAGGCCAGAATGTTGATCGCCGGGAAGAAGAGCGAGAAAGCCGTCAGCGACTTCAAGTTGGCGGTGCGGTAGCTGGTGTTAAGATCGTCGAAGCGCTCAAAGGCCACGCCCTCGCGATTGAAGAGCTGCAGCACCAGCATGCCGCTGATATGCTCGTTGAGATACGCGTTGATCCGCGACAAACGCTGCCGCACCTGGCGATAGGTCTGGCGCATGATCTTTTGAAAGAAAAAACTGACTGCCACCACCAGCGGCAGCACCAGCGTAACGATCAGCGCCAGCCGCCAGTCCAGGAAGAACATCACGCCGATGATCACCGCCAGCACGGCCAGATCTGCCAGCACCGAGACAATGCCCTGCGTGATGAACTCGTTGAGCGCGTCGACATCGTTGGTCAGCCGCGTAATCAGGCTGCCGACCGGATGACGATCGAAAAACGACAGGCTCATGCTTTGCACATGACCAAACAGCTTCATACG
>JAFAYS010000543.1 GCA_019240175.1 Chloroflexota bacterium
TGATTGGGATTCGCGGATTTTTAATGAGTGCAGGATTGTGCCGCTTTTACACTGTTCATGATCCCTTCAACTACATTAATTGCTTTCTAAGAGCGTCCGATAGATTGTAGTACCTAAACATCGTCTGCGGTGGACTAACGGTGTGAGCACGGTTTTTCGGCGCTGCTCTATACTCTGCTTACCACGCCCCCCACATTTCCCCATTTCCAGGAGCTATCGATGCTGGCTAAAGTGTATAGCTGCGCCGTGATTGGCCTTGAGGGTGCGCTCGTCGAGGTCGAGGTCGATATTGCGCGTGGTCTGCCCGCATTAAATCTGGTCGGCTTGCCCGACATTGCGGTTCAAGAATCGAAAGAGCGAGTGCGCTCGGCGATTCGCAACTCTGGCGCGACGTTTCCCATGGAGCGGATCACGGTTAACCTGGCACCGGCGGATCTGCGCAAGGCCGGCCCAGCCTACGATCTGCCGATCGCAGTTGGGCTGCTGCTGGCGTCGGGACAGGTTGCAGCAGATGTTTCGCGCTCGATTCTCATCGGCGAGGTCTCGCTTGACGGTACGATTCGGCACACCGAGGGTATCCTGCCGATGGTTAGCATTGCGCAGCGCGAAGGTCTACTGACAGCCTATGTTCCTTTTGAGGACGCGCCGGAGGCAGCACTGGTTGATGGCATGACGATCATCCCAGTCCGCTGCCTGGCGCAGATCGCGGCGCACCTCAACGGCGATCGCTATATTCCGCCGTATGTCGCCGGCGCGTCTGGGCCAGCGGAGGAGCCGAGCTACCCGGTTGATTTTCGCGAGATTCGTGGTCAGGAGCATGTGCGGCGAGCGCTAGAGGTCGCGGCGAGCGGCGGTCACAATATTCTCCTCAACGGCAGCCCCGGCTCAGGCAAAACCCTTATGGCCCGCGCGCTGCCCTCGATCTTGCCGCCAATGAGCCCGGAGGAAGCGCTGGAAGTGACGAAGGTCTACTCCGTGAGCGGCAAGCTGCCACCCGGGACGCCCTTGATCCGCCAGCGTCCGTTTCGCGCTCCGCATCACACGACCTCGCACGCGGGGCTGGTCGGCGGCGGACGGATGCCACGACCTGGCGAGATCTCGCTGGCGCATCGCGGCGTGCTGTTTCTGGACGAGCTGCCGGAGTTTCCGTCGGCGGTGCTGGAAGTGCTGCGCCAGCCGCTGGAGGATCGCATCGTGACGATTAGCCGCGCGGCGGGCACACTCACGTTTCCGGCGAATTTCACACTCGTAGCTGCTCAAAACCCATGCTCTTGTGGCTACTACGGCGATACCGAGCGCCAGTGCGTCTGCCCACCGTCAGCGGTCGCGCGCTACAGCAAGCGGATCTCCGGGCCGCTGCTAGATCGCATCGATATCCATGTGGACGTGCCGCGTGTCAACTACGACAAGTTGACCAGCGCGCAGCTGGGCGAGCCCTCGTCGGCGATTCGGGAGCGAGTGGCGACGGCACGGGAGCGACAGCGGCAGCGGTTTGCGCGAGGCGGCACGGGTACGGCGCTGCTGACGAACGCGGACATGGGCGCGGCGGAGATCCGGCAGTGGTGTGTGTTGGATAGTGCCGGGCAAAGCCTGATGCGCGCGGCGATGCGCCAGCTGCAGCTCTCGGCGCGGGCGTATCATCGGGTGCTGAAGCTGGCCCGCACGATCGCGGACCTGGCGCAGGAGGAGCAGATTGGGCCGGCGCATCTCGCTGAGGCACTACAATACCGGCCACGACGCGCGGAGTAAGAACGACGGAAGATATGAGATCTGATCCATCGCTGAGTATGGGTGAAACGAGGAGGATGCTTTCTCTGAAGAAGTTACTTGTTGCACATCAGTATAATTCGTGCTAACGTTGATTTCTTACTAAAACCTCATTGCGATCGCAGGTGCTATCATGAGTAAGTTCACAGGTATTGTGGAACGGTTTCTTGCGATGCTCGGCGTAGTAGCCGCACTAGCCAGTGTTTATCTTGGAGTTCTCTCCTTAAGAGATGAGACATTTAGAAATGAACTTAACCCATTTGATCCAACAAATACACCAGTAGTAGTTGTAGGTATTACGCAAATTCCTGTTACAGTGATACCACCCACATACACTCCGTTACCTACTTATACACCGCAACCGACGCTTGCTCCGTTACCCACCTATACACCCGCACCTACTTCTGAACCTATTGTACGTGTCATCACGCCGACTTCGTTGCCGCCAACACCGACATCAGAGATTACAGCAGACGGGTCTGTATTAGAAGTTGGTCAAACTTGGAACAGTAATGGTATATCTGCTACATTATCAGAATTTAAACTCCTTGACCAACCTTGCGATCGTGGATGGCCACAATGGGGCGTATGGACTATCACGATTTCAAACAATACAAAGGACGATTTAGCAATTGGACTAACCACAGAGGATACGTATTTAGTTGATGATTCCGGAGAGTCGGTACGATATTATGTGATGCCAGCTGAAAATGAATATTGTACAGTATATAGAAGTGGTGGCTATTGGATAGATCCACCAGGGCAAATAGCATATTCAAGCATCAATAGCGGTCAGAGAATTAAGATACGGGTGTACGGTGTAGACGGGATTGAGCAGCGGCAATGGTTTGAATTTGGGATTCGTGATGCAGGTCGCATTCAAAACGCGAAGTGGCGTATCAATATCCCCCGTTAGAGTCCTACATGTTCATGCTGGGCTGTTGTTGTCAACAGCAGCTTAACCCGAACCTTGCATTTTGCATACATCGAACGAAACCCACCAGCGAGCATATGCTGGTGGGTTTATCGTGTCTTACGTCTGCTCCTCGTCTAATCCGTCTTGTCCACGCTTAAGTTCTCACCTATACTGGGCGCAGCCCATGTGAATCCGGGCTGACAGTGGGAGGACGAGCCATGAACGAGCAGCAAACGGCGGCGTTGTCTCCGCAGCAGCAGGCCATGCTGGAGGTCTTTGGCGCACACATGCAGGCAGAGCTGGTCACGCAGAGCGTTGACGATGCGCTGGCCACCATGACCGACACGCCGCATGTGAACCATATTCCGGTGATGACGGGCGGCGTCGGCAGGGAGGGCGTGCGCGCTTTCTACACCAACCACCTGATCGGGCAATTCCTCCCGCCGGATACCGAGACCACCACGATCTCGCGCACAATTGGCACCGACCAGATTGTAGAAGAAAGCGTCGCGTCGTTCACACATACTATGCAGATGGACTGGATGCTGCCCGGCATTCCACCGACCGGCAAGCGCATCGAGATTGCGGTGGTCGTGATCATTCGCTTCCAGGACGGCAAGATCGCCCACGAGCATATCTACTGGGACCAGGCGTCGGTCCTGGTGCAGCTTGGTCTGATCGACGCCAGCAGCCTGCCGGTTGCCGGCGCGGAGAGTGCGCGCAAGTTGCTGGATCATTTGCTTCCCTCCAACACGCTGATCGAGCGAGCAAAATTAGCCTAGCCGCGCCGGATCTCGGCTGGCGTGTGGTGCCATGTCGGAGCCTATGTTAAGGCTTCGTAGCACTACACGCCCGTCGCAGCACGAGCGCAGCATGAACAAGCGCAGTTGAGCGAGGCCACACAAGGAGAAACGGTATGGCCAAAGAACCAGGGAATTTGTCGGACTTGACGGGCCGTGCTCAACAAGCGTGGGACGCGCTTGTTCGTAATTACTACCGCGCCAACCAATCGGAGCATTTGCTGACAGAGCCCGACGAGCGCACGCCCGAGCTGATCGCGGTGGACTGGGGCGCGTTTCCGGCGCGCCCAACCGCCTGCCTGCAAAGCACCGCGCGCGCCAATCGACTGCTGGATTGGACCACGCTTCAGGGTGCGATCGGCAGAGCGGAGTTTCAGGACGAGTACGTCGAGTGGCGCACGGTGCGCGATAGCGACGGCAAGATTCGGCGTGTGGAGCTGACGACCGAGTTTCCCGAGTACTGGCTGACGCTGGCGGCGTATCATCCGGTCAAGACGCTCCAGCTCGTGGCGCGCTTTGCCGGCGAGTCCTCGGTATCGCCGCAGGCCGTGTATGGCGGCGTCAATCCTTTCAAGCGCGGCATTACGCCGGAGGAGCGGCGCGCGGCCTTCGAGGATGCCATGCTGCCACGTGGCGGCAAAGCGCCGTGGAGCCCCTACAACAACGGCGAGCGCGCGCTCTGCTTTATGTGCCAGGGCGCGAACACGCTGGGTGGGCTGATCGCGCTGGCCTCCCGAGCGGCCTTCCCCTACGGCGCGAAAGATCCCGACACCGGCGAGCTGCGCCGCTTGAGCGGCCCCGAGGCGATCGCCACGCGCACCCAGGCCGCTGACCCCTGCCGCAACAGCGATCCCACCGTGGTCGGCGGTATCATCGGCCTGGCCTGGGATGGCCGGCTCTTCGCGCTGGACGATCCCGCTGGCGTGTATATTCGCTCGGTGCAGTACGACCGGCTGATCCAGCCCGACGGCTCACCGGTACCCCTGGAATGGTTCGAGTTTCAGCGCGGCTCGCGGCCACGTGGCGCGGATCAGCTTGAGCGCTCGCAGCGGCTGGTCTTTGAGGTGCCGCAGGGCCTGGACTTCACCGTCGGCGATCTGATCGACTCGCAGACCGGACAGCCGATCGAGTATGGCGGCCAGATCGCGGACCTGGTGCAGATCGTCGCCTATGTACGTGTCAGCGAGCGTAACGCCGTGCCGGTCAAGCCGCGCGAGCTGCCGCTGCCGGACGTGCTGCCCTGTGAGCAGGAGCGCTTTTGTCAGGTGGTGCTCAAAAAATGGGACGAGTTCGAGGCCGCGCAGCGCAATCTGCTGGCGAGCACGCCGGACAGCATCGTGGGCCGTGATGGCGAGGTGATCGCATGAGTGGCGCGGCGCGGACCGGCGACCAGCCCGCCGATCGTATCCAGGACGGCATCTATTTTCGCAAAGGCCAGACGCCCGGCAAGTGCTACCGGCTCTTGCTGATCAATATTCGCTCAGGGACGCGGCCTAACGAGGCCCGGGCGGCGATCGCGGCGATCTGGACGCTGCTGGCAGAGCTGCGGCGCGGCATCGTGCGCGATCTGCGTCCGCTTGAGGCCGGCGACCCTGAGGTGATCGTTCCCGATGGCGGCCTGACCTGTCTGCTGGGCTTCGGCGCGCGGCTTTTCAATCCCAGCCTCCACGTGCCGCGTCTGGTCGCCACCGACCTGCGACCGCCGGAGCTGGTCTCGCTGCGGCCCAACGGCGTCGGCACGCCCTTTCTCAATCTGCCCTGGGCCGGCGAGGAGCAGCGCCGACCCGGTGAGGCCGATCTGGCGCTACAGTTTATCGCCGAGACCGAGCTGGCGGTTAATCGCGCGGTCGTCGAGATCTGGAAGCTGATCGACGATCAAGATCTGCCGCTGGACTTTGTGACGATGCACGCCGGCTTTTCCCGCAACGACCGGCGCAGCTGGATCGATTTTCATGATGGTCTCAACAATCTTGAGTCGAGCCAGCGCCGGGGTGCGATCGAGGTGGTGTTGGCCGATCCGGCCTGGATGAAGGGCGGCACCTACATGGGCGTGCTGCGCGTGTCGGTGGATCTGGCGGTCTGGCGCAGCTTGCCGCGCGAGCATCAAGAGATTCTGGTGGGACGCAACAAGCTGACCGGCTGTCCGCTGGAGGAGATCGAGCGCGGGCGCAACGGCGAGCTCAGCCTGAAATTTATGCCGGGCTGTCCTTTCGGCGAGCCGCTCACACCGGCGCAGCAGGCGGCCTTTCGTGATCCGCCGCGACCTGGCGATCCGCTGGTCCAGCTCAGCCATATTCACCGCTCGAACCATAATCGCGGTGCGCCCGACACCGACGCCAATAACCGCGTTTTTCGCCAGGGCTACGAGTTTCTGGAAACGCTGGCCGACGGCAAGCCGTGTCTGGGGCTGCATTTCGTCAGCTTTCAGCGCCAGCTGGCGCGGCTGACCAATCTGCTGCGGCTCAACGGCTGGCTGCGCGATGTCAACTTTGGCGGCGCGACCAATCCCCGCGCCGGCGAGCCAGCCCCGATCCAGTTTTTGTCGGTGGTCGCCGGCGGCTTGTACGCGGTGCCGCCCAACAACGATCCGTTTCCGGGCGCGGAGATTTTCTAAGCGCGCCCTGCTTTCACGTGCGCAAAAGGTCAGGAGAGCGCAATTTGCGCCCTCCTGTGCTTACAAGCCGTGTGGATGTCCGATCGAAAGATTAGTCGCCTTTGCGCAGGCAGAAGCCGACGTCATCCTCGTTGTAGTTGTGTGAGCCTGGCACGCTGCCGACGATCGAGCGATCCCACACGTGGAGCACCACGACGTAGCCGCACGCGACCATCTCATCCGTTGCTAACTCCCAGGCGTCGCCAACTGGAGCCGGCGCGGTCTGCACGTTGCCGGAAGCTGGCGTCGGGTTGGGCGGCGTCAGGCTATTGGGCAGCGTATCCAGCGAGAAGTGCCCGAAGTTAAGGTCGCGTGCCACAAAATGGCCGTTGATCGTAACACCTTCGGTGAAATCCTTGCAGTCGCCGCCGCTGTCGATGTAGATGTCGGCCTCAGGCTGCGTGTTGTCCAGCTGGACGCGATGCCAGGCGGTGCTGCCCAGCAGCACATTGGCGGCGTTCACCATCTCCAGCCTGAGCTCCCACAGGTCATCGCCGCTGGTATCCCACCAGGCCAGCATATCAAAGATATTCTGCTGGGGATCGACATACTCGACGAAGCCGGTCAGCGGGTCGGGCGTACGCATCACCGGCGGGTTGATGCCGCTGGCGATCTGGAAGGGCGTGGTCACCGGGATCTCGGCCAGCGTGCCGACCTTGCGCGCCAGGACGCGATACTTGTAGCCAAGGGCGCTAAACGCGGGCGGCGCATAGGCCTGCACATGCACCCGTCCACCGAATGGGCAGCGTCGGCTGGAATTATGCGGATCGGCCAGGCTGCCGTAGAGCGCGAAGACCGCGCTTGGCAGCGTCATGCCGTTGCCGAAGATATCGATCTGCGACACGCTGATGCCGCCGATGATCGCGATCTCGGGCTCGTCGCCGGTATGCGGCCTGCCCGGCTTGATCTGGACATGCGCGTCCAGGCGGTTGCCCCAGTGCGGCACATCCTCGGGATCGGTGGTCGAGGGCGGCGTGTTCCAGGACATCACAGCGCGTACCCGCGCGATCTGCGGCTGATCGCAGGGCCGGCGATACGCGTCGGGATTGACCTTAAGCACGGCGGTGTAGTGCAGCCCGTCCGCTGGAATCCCTGGGATATCGTGGACTTCGATGGCGGTTGTGCCCTGATACACCCACTCGCAGGTG
>JAFAYS010000574.1 GCA_019240175.1 Chloroflexota bacterium
CGCCGACGTCGAGCGCGATCTCAAGCTGTTTCGCGACAAGACGCGGCAATATGTGTTCATCAGCTCGGCCAGCGCCTACCAGAAGCCGAGCAGCTTTTATCTGATCACCGAGAGCACACCGCTGGCCAATCCGTTCTGGGAATACTCGCGCGACAAGATCGCCTGCGAGGAATTGCTGATGCGCGCCTACCGCGAGCAAGGCTTTCCCTGCACGATCGTGCGGCCTTCGCTGACCTACAGCCGCACCCAGATTCCGCTGGCGGTCAACAGCTGGCAGCGATCCTACACTGCCGTCGCGCGGATGCGCCAGAACAAGCCGGTGATCGTGCCCGGCGACGGCACCTCGCTTTGGTCAGTCACGCACAACACCGATTTTGCCAAGGGCTTCGTGGGATTGCTCGGCCACCAGCAGGCGATCGGCCATGCCTTTCACATCACCTCGCACGAGACGCTAACCTGGGATCAAATCTATGCTGCGGTCGGTGAGGCGGCGGGCGTCGAGCCGCAGATCGTGCATATCGCCTCGGACTTTATCGCCGCGTGTATGCCTGAGATGACCGGCACGCTGATTGGCGACAAGGCCGTGAGCGTAGTCTTTGACAACACCAAAATCCAGCGCTTCGTGCCCGACTACGTCGCCACCACGCCGTTTGCGCACGGCATTCGCGAAACGATCGCCTGGTTCGACGCCGACCTGGCGCGGCAGCAGATCGACGAGGAGGCCGATAGGCGCTGGGATCGCTTGATCAGCGCCTATCAGCGTGGCTTGCAGAGCGCGATGCAGGAGTTCGAGCGCTAAAGATCCGGCTCACGAATCTGCATCGTGCGGTTGAGATCAGGCGGCCAGTCCGAGCCAGCGCAGAATCTCCGGCGGCACGGCGTCACGCCCGACCACCTCGACCAGCCGGTGCAGATCTTTCTGGCCCTGATCCCAGAGGATCAGATACTCGCCGGGATCGTAGGTCTTGAGCTCGGCGTCCAGTCGCTCGCCGGCGGCATAGCGCGCACGCTGTCCACGCAGCCAGCTCAGCGCCGCGTCGAAGCGCGCCAGCAGCGCGGCGTAGCGCTGGAGGTTGACGTCGATCTCGCTGCGATGCGACGACAGCAGCCATAGCCGCTCGAACTCCGCGACCATCGGCGGCAGCTCGGCGCGCAGCGTTTCCAGTCGTGCGATCAACGAATCGAGCCGTGCGGCTCCCTTCGCTGAGCCGGTGTTGTCCGCTGCCAGCTCACCCAGCGCGCGGCGAATCTCCTGGCCGAGCAGCACCTTTTGCGCGGCGTAGATCATCTGCGAGGCCGTGAACAGCAGCTCGTGGCGCAGCGTGGCATCGCTCAGACGCGCGAAGGCCGGCATGGCCGCCTCAGCCGCCGCGATCATCTCTTCGAGCGCCGCAGCCGGCGTTTCGCGCGCCATCCGTCCAGCCAGCGGCTCGTCATAGAGCGCAAACACAACATCCGAGCTGTTGGAGCGTGCCAGCGCCGGCTGCTCGACTGCGCGACCCAGCCGCTGAATCGCGGTGACCGTCTGGCCGGAGGCATCGCCCAGGAAAAGCGGCCCGAAGGCCTGGTTGAAGACCTCGGTCGCCGTCGTCGCGCCGGTCCAGGCCATTTCCGCGCCGAACAGATAGCTGTACCACGAGTTCGACAGCGGCTGGTAGTGGCCCATATCGCCCCAGTCGGTCAGCAGCATACCGATCGCACCGGCTGCCACGCCATCACGCACATAGTTGCGAATGTTGCCCAGCGAGTTGTCGATGCGCGGAAAGATCGTGTTCCAGGATGAAGTGCCGGGGCAGACATAGAACGGACGCTTTGACTCGGCCAGCGCTTTGAGCGTGGGATAGCTTTCCTCAGCCTCATACCACCAATCCAGCAGAATCACATCCTCGGGAATCTCCGCGATCAGCTCGGGATAATGGTTGAACACATCGGCCCAGATCTGGATCTGCCGTCCGTGCCGCGACGCCAGCTCGCGCAGCTTCAAGATGTGCTCTAGATACACGCGCCCGAAGCCGCCAACTGCCGACAGTTCCTTTGCCTGGCCGCGCCCATGATCCCAGGCCTCATCTGAGTCGACATTCAGGATCGGCACCGAGAAGGCAGGCAGGAAATCGGCGTACAGCTCGTCGAGAAAATCGTACGATTCCTCAAGCGCCGGCGTGATGCTCCAACGCCACTCAGTTTCGGCCAGATGCTGGTACTGCGGCAGGCTCAAAATATGGCGCATATGGCCGGTCGATTGCAGATTCGGCACCAGCGCAATATGCCGCTCACGGCAGATCTCGTCGAGCGCCAGCATATCGTCGGCGCTGAGCGCGCCAGTGTTTTTGCCGATCTCGGGATGGGTTGGAAATTGAAAGGTATGCTCGGTGTAGAGCTGTAGCTCGTTGATCTTGTAGTGCGCCAGCGTCTTGGCCAGCCGCGTGAGTGTCGCCAGCGTTGGCACGCGCGCTCGCGAGATGTCGAGCATAATGCCGCGATTAGGCAGCACTGGCTGGTCGGTGCAGGTGCAGCCCGGCAGACGGCGGCCATACGTGCGCACCAGCTGGATCAGCGTTTGTACGCCGTAGAACAGGCCCGGCTCGTCGGCTGCGGTGATCGTCGCGCCGGCATCGGTGATCACCAGGTGATACGCTTGCGCGCCCAGTGTCTCACCCGTCCCGTCCGGTTGATCGGAAGCGTCGTCGCGGCCTTGCAAGATCAGCCGGATCGCGCTGCGCTGATTGGTTGAGGCCGACTTCACAATGGGCAGTCGTAAGCCTGCAACATCATCGATTGCGGATTGCAGATCGCGGGCGGCAAAGAGTGTGGCCGCGCCGGCCTGCGTGCCCAGCACAATCGTGGTCGCGCCATGCAAGCCAAAGCTGCCTGAAGACCAGGCAAAGCTGTGTGGCTGGGGAATAAGCAGCGGTGGATTGGACGTCATTGTGCCTCCATCAATAGATTGCCGATGAGCTCAGACAAGCATCAGTCTTAAGTCTCATTCTTGACAACCTCAACATTGTAAGCTATTCTTGCGACAACGAAGTGAAAGCGCTTTCAATGTACAAAGGAATGTAGCTCGCGCTTGGCGCTTCGGAGGTACTATCCTACCACTGTTCTTCAGATTTTTTACGCGCCTGTTTCATCGTCTGAACACCATCACGGTCACAACGAAGTGAGAAAAATGCTCATGGCAGCATTGACGATCGAACAAATAGCGAAGCTGGCCGCCATCTCCCCAACGACAGTTTCGCGGGTGCTCAATAATCATCCTAACGTACGGCCAGCCGTACGGGAGCGGGTGCTCCAGGTTATACATGAACAAGGCTATGTTCCGCGCGCCGCCGCGCAGAGCCTGGCAAAGCAGCGATCGCAGGTGATTGGACTCTTGCTCCCGGTTGCCGCAGCAGAGAATTTCTCCGATCCCTTCTTTGGCCCTCTGGTTCAGGCGATTACCGTATCAAGCACGCGGGCAGGCTACTTTGTGGTGCTGTCGATCATCACGGCAGACATGGAGCGTGGCTTTTACGAGCGCGTGCTGCGCAGCCGGCACTTCGACGGCGTGCTGATGTTCTCGGGCGATATCGACGATCCGGTGCTGCCGCTGCTGATGAAAGATAAAACGCCGCTGGTGCTGATCGGCAGTAATCCGTACTTTCAGGATCTGACCTGGGTCACCACCGAGCAGCGCGAAGGCGCGCGCGCAGCCGTTGCGCATCTGATCGGGCTGGGACATCGGCGCATCGCCACGATCACCGGCAGCCTGCACACGGTGGCCGGCATGGAGCGACGCGACGGCTATAAGCAAAGCCTGCTGGAAGCAGGCGTTCCACTCCACGCGGAGTATATTGTCGAGGGCGACTGGATGTGGCAAGGTGGCTTTGATGGCATGATGCATCTCCTGAGCCTCCCCGAGCCTCCCACCGCCGTTTTTATTGCCAGCGATACCATGACCATGGGCTCAATGCGCGCGATCGCCGAGCTGGGCAAAACCATCCCAGATGACGTTGCGCTGGTCTCGTTTGACGATCTGCCCTCGGCATCGTACGCGAATCCGCCGCTGTCCACGGTGCGCCAGCCGATCGCTGAGATTGGCGAGATGGCAGTGCGGCTGCTGGTCGATCAGATCGAGCATGGCGTACACAGCTCCCAGCATGTTTGTCTACCGAATGACCTAGTTGTGCGTAGCTCGTGTGGAAGCACCCAAAAAACACCTTTGGCTGCCGCTGGGATCGCTCCCAGTTTTGGATAGCAATCTGACTCTTTGGCTCGGTACAAGCTCTAGCTGAGCATTTTTTAGCGAAAGGAGGTATTTCGGACACTGCGGCCACCATTCCCGTTCGCCGGTTGTTTCCTTAAGGAGGCTCGAAGATGAACTCAGTTCGCGTGAAACGCCGTCCAACATTACAATTGATCTTCCCGTTACTTGTCGTTCTTTCGCTGATCCTTGCCGCGTGCGGTACTCCCGCTGCGACAACACCCTCGGCAAGCGCTCCCGCATCCGCAGAACCTTCTGCAGCCGCTAGCCCGGCAGCCAGCGAAGCAGCTAGCCCCGCCGCCAGCGAAGCGGCCAGCCCTGCCGCTAGCGAGGCAGCCAGCCCGTCAGGTGCCGCCGCCCCAGCCGGCAACGGCATCATGACCGTTTCGGTCCAGCAGCAGCCCACCTGGGTGCGCAACTTCAACCCATTCAGCAACGCCTTCCTGTTCCCCACGGTTCATGGCGTTTATGAGCCGCTGATGATCTACAACGTCGTCAAGGGCGAGCTGACCCCGTGGCTGGCGACTGATTATAAGTGGAGCGAAGACAACAAAACGTTGACCTTCACCTTGCGCGAGAATGTGAAGTGGTCGGACGGCCAGCCGTTCACCGCTAACGACGTGGCATTCACCTTCAACCTGCTCCAGAAGACCTCCGGCCTGATCGGCTCGGGTGCTGTCGCGATGAACGGCGATACCGCCTACGTCGAGAGCGTTGCCGCGCCCGACGAGAAGACCGTTGTCTTCACCTTCAAGCAGGTCTTCACGCCTGGCCTGTACGACATCGCCAACCAGGACATCGTCGCTGAGCACATCTGGAAGGACGTGCCGGACGCGACCAAGTTCACCAACGACAACCCGGTCGGCACGGGCCCGTTCACCGAAGTGACGGTCTTCCAGAACCAGATCTACCAGATCGAGAAGAACCCGAACTACTGGCAGGAAGGCAAGCCGTACATCCAGGGCTTCCGCGCTCCGGCCTATCCGGGCAACGATCAGGCCAACCTGGCGACGATCAACGGCGAAAACGACCTGGCCGCGAACTTCATCCCCGACATCGAGAAGACCTACGTCTCGAAGAGCGCGGAGACCAACGGCTACTGGTTCCCGTCGGTTGGCGCGACCGTCATGCTGTACACCAACACCACCAAGGCACCGTTCGATAACGCCGACGTGCGCAAGGCGATCAGCATGGCGATCAACCGCGAGCAGATCGTCAAGGTGGCCATGTACGACTACACCAAGCCTGCCGATCCGACGGGCCTGAGCGACGCGTACCCGAACTTCAAGCTCCAGAACGCGGCCAGCATCGCCGACTGGACCAACCTGAATGTCGAGAAGGCCAACCAAATGCTCGACGCCGCCGGCCTGACCAAGGGCGCCAACGGCATCCGCAACAAGCCGGACGGCACGCCGATGACCTACGAGATCAACGTGGTCTCCGGCTGGTCGGACTGGGTCTCGGCGGTGCAGATCATCGCCCAGAACCTGAAGGACGTCGGCATCGAGGCAACCGTCAAGACCTACGACTTCAGCGCCTGGATCGATCGCGTGCAGAAGGGTGACTTCGACATGTCGATCGGCTGGAGCACCGGCGGCGCGACGCCGTTCAACTACTACCGCGGCCAGATGTCGGCCAGCACCAAGAAGCCGATCGGCGAGATCGGCGGCGAGAACTGGCACCGCTTCTCAAGCACCAAGGCCGACGAGCTGCTGACGCAGTTCGCGGGCACGGCGGACCCGGCCCAGCAGAAGGCCGTCGCCGAG
>JAFAYS010000582.1 GCA_019240175.1 Chloroflexota bacterium
GCACTCGCCGCATAGCGATCCGACTCGGATCACAGTCCCGCCGCAAGCTCAACCAGGTCGGCGTCGATCCGCTCTGATGTCCGCTTTCAAGAGCTGAGCACACGCTTTTCTGTGCCGCCACGCTTGTGGCAGCAGAATGTAGGTCAAGGGATTGTGCAGGGCAGGAGGCGGGCCCGCTGGACGTCGGTTGACCTGCTCTGATGCGCGGGTTGGATACCGCCGTTTCGATTTTCGTCCGGGGCTGGTCCCTGTCTTACGACGGGCATCAGCACGAAGCTGGCCTCCAAGCGGATCCCGGGAGCTCCCCACCGTGGACCCGCCCCCAGCCTTGCACAATCAACAATCGCTGATGCTGACTCCTTCGTTTCAGCAATCGGCTACAGCGAGGGTCATGTTGCCGCGCGTGCGAGCTGCGGCGTTTCTAACGGCAGCGGATCAACGTGGCGTGCAATCGCCCACAGGAACGCCGCCATCTCGCGTGCAACGGCGGTCACCGCGACCGTGTTGCGCTTGCCTTTGGCCATCAGGCGTCGGTACCGAGCGCAGAGCCGCGCCTGCGCCTTCCAGGCAATGTCGCGCACCTGCTCCGGCAGCCCTTGTTGGCGTCTTTGATGATCGACTCCCAGGCCCGCTGAATGCCGGTAGGTCCACGCGGCCTCAACCAGCACCCTGCGGGCGCTACTGTTGCCCGCCTTGGTGATGCCGCCCTGTCGTCGCGTCTCTCCTGTCGAACGCTCCGAAGGAACCAGGCCCAGAAAGGCCATCAGCTGGCGCGGATGATCGAACCGCCGCAAGTCCCCAGCTTCCGCCACCATGGTCGCCGCCGTCAGGAACTGAACGCCCCGCATCGCCTGAAACGCCGCGACCACCGGTGCCATCGTCCAGGATGGCACGATCTCAAGCAGCGCCGCCTCGAGGCGATCGAGCCTGTCCCGAACCGCGCGGACTGCGTTCAGCATCTCCTGGAAAGCCAATCTCTGTGCCGGATGGTCAAAGTTCTGCCCATCTAGCCAACGCAGGTGATGCCCCTTCCAACTCGTCTTGCCGGTATAGGTCCGTCCGTGCCGCAACAGAAAGCCGGTGACGTGCTGACGTTTGCGCCGGTAGTCCTCAACCGCCATCATGCGTGTGCGCACCAGATCCCGCACAGCCTCATGTGTCGGATCGGGAACCCAGACCGCCGTCAGTTCGCCAGCTCGGAGTAGCCGGGCCAGGGTCTGTGCATCGCGCCGGTTCGTCTTTACCCGGTCGCCCGGTCGGCGCGGGATGAGCGACGGTGCGACAACCATGCACTCATGCCCCATCGCCAGAACCTGCCGATACAGGCCATACCCGGTCGGCCCCGCCTCGTAGCAGATGTGTAGCGTTTCATACCGATCCGCCAGCTTGCGGATTAGCTTGGCCACTCCCTGGGGCGTGTTTTCGAATTCGCCGAGGTAACGGACCTCACCTTCACGCCCGCCCTCAGCGACAGCAACGGCGTTGCGCAACTTCGCGGTGTCGATCCCGACAAATGCCTCACCATGTTTCTTCACGGCTCGTCCCCTATGCGTCGAGGAGCGGCCCGGCCCACCCGGGCAGCTCTCGCTCACCACGCATAACCCGGGGGCGAGCCACCTCAACGCTCAGCGGACATGCGGTCTTACGGATCACCGTCATAGGCCCCGTCAGCAGTGACCGAGGCGATGTGCACCGCAGCAAGAACCCTCCCGAACTGGGCGCGCGGAGAATACCGATCTTCACGTCCAGATTTCTTCAGCAGCCTGTTAGGTTAGGCCGGACCCGGTCACCATCGACGCCATTAACAATCATACCCGGCGCGATCCGCACTGAAGAAGGCAATAAGCGCAAGCCTTGGCAACCGTTCCGAAATAGCCGTATCTGAACCACCAGATGGGGACTCCGCTGCTGACCGCGAGTGGAAACCACCAGGGACCCACCTAGGAGCGGTAAATGACCAATCAATCTTCTACTATTGGAACAGAAATTGTCGGCATGATGAAGTCGTGCGACAATCGAGAGACAATGTTGATCCTTCGGTGTGCACAGGAGGCAATCAGTGACGGTGAGTTAAACTACGCTCAAATTTGCCTAGCAGAAGCAAAACGTGAAGCATGTTTTCAAAAACGCGGAGTATTTCATAAAAGACTAATTAGCTGGATGTCCATTGTTCAGAGTCTTCTGGGGCTTGACATGTCTCGAAACGGAGACGCTGCAGCTTTTCGTAGATCGGCGCACGACCATATCGTTCCAACATCAAGTAGGGGCCGGTCCCGACCCGAGTCGTTGACAAAGCGAAGGCGTGCACACCCGCACATGCCAGAGCGAGCAAGCGGGCGGCACAGCAGTCCGTAGCTACGCGCCCAGATTGAGCAGCGGCCGCCAATTGCACCTTGCGCATGAGCCGCTCCACGCGCCAGCGAGAGTGCCGCCGTCCTTCCGGCGTAGCTCGGCATGGATCCGGGGCGAAGCATAGACCCGAGGCCGCCAATTTTCGTCAAAGGGATCGCGTGACCAAGAAGTTCACCTTTGTGCAGCCGAACGCGCAAACCATGCCGTGTCCACGTTGTGCCGCGTAGTCGGCGTGAGTGTGTCCGGCTTTTACGGCTGGCTGCGTGCGATCCCGACGCTCCAGCGCCGAACCGAGGCGGATACCACGCTGCGCGGGTCACATCGGCCGCATCTTCACGGCAGGCCCTTGCGCAGGATCAGGTT
>JAFAYS010000736.1 GCA_019240175.1 Chloroflexota bacterium
CGAAACATCCTCCACCACATCAACCTCATAAATGAATCCCGGCACCGGCTCTAAGTCTGACTCGTTGCCGACGAGTTCCCAAACGCTGCCCGCTCGTCCGGTGTAGATTAAGCCGCGCAGCTCCGCGCCGTTGATCGTCGGTACGCCTGTCCCTATTCCTAGCGAGTAGTCATTGCCCATGTCGCCACGCACGGATATGCCCAGCGCCAGCCGGCGCGCATCGACGTAGGCGCTGTGGATCGTCACGGTCACACCGTCGATCGTCTGGCTCTGGTTGACCTCGTGGATCAGCCCGCCCGCCACTACATCCGACATACCCAGCGTGTTTTCAAAGAACACTTTCTGAATCGCCGCACCCGCAGCGCAGCCAACGCCGGTCAGCAGAATCACCAGCAGCAGCAACGAGATCGGCTGGAGGCGCAGGGGAAAGATCGTGGCCTTCCGAGCCGGCTGTCGTGTTGCAGCGGCCTGGGCGCGAATTCGCGGCCACAGATCCACGGAATCGGGAATAGCTTGCTCGGCACACGCGTGCAGTGCGTGCTGTATCTGTCGCTCTTGGCTGTTCATTGTTAGGTCTCCTGCTCCACGGAATACGCTGTCTGGCCCGGCCCGTCGGTATCGGCCTGGTGCCAGGGCTGTAGCAGGGAGCGCAGCCGCTGTTTGGCCTTGTGGAGCCGCCATTTGATCGTTCCCGGCGGGCACTGCGCACGATCCGACATCTCGGCCTCGCTCATGCCCAGATAGTAGCGCTGCACGATCGCGGTGCGCTGCTCAGGGGAGAGCTTGCCCAGCGCATCCCACACCGCCTGCCGCAGCTCGGCGTTTTCCGCCAGCAGATCCGGCGTGGGCGTTGCGGCAGTCAGCAGATCCGCGATTGTGGTCTCAGCCTCACTCAGCGATGTAGCCAGGGACACACTCCGCCCACTGCGGCGCGCAGCTTTGAGCGCATCGTTGAGCACGATCCGCAAAAACCAGGGCGCGAACGGGCGGCTGTCGTCGAAGAGGCTGATCCGCTCGTAGGCGCGCAGAAACGCCGCCTGCACCAGGTCCTCGGCCAGCGCTCGATCACGCACGATCAGGTAGGCTGTGCGCACAGCCTGCACTTGATACGTTCGCACCAGCGGTTCCAGCGCCTCGATGTCGCCCTGTTTTAGCCGAGCAATCGCGAGATGTTCTTCCATTAATTCAACTTTCTCAAGGTCGCGACCAAAACGTTATTACTTTTCTTATCCGTCAACCAGTTAAAAGGTTTGCGCTACCATCATATCGATGATGGTACGCTGCTGGCTTTTTTGGATAGTTTTTTGGTTCAGTATGAACACCTGACTACGCGCGGGTGTAGATCCCCTCCACACCCAGCGCTTCTTCACCGGTGGGCGTAATGACATACATGCGCATGATCAGCGTTTCGGCCTCCTCTCCCAGCTCGATCCGCCAGCCCCAATCCGGCCCAGACTCAACCGACCAGGAGCCGCGCACCACCACTCGGTCATCCTCGATCTGGCCCTGGCAGAGCATAAACTTGTTGCCCATATGCCAGGAATCGGCCCAGACCACAGTGACCGCGCCATTCTCCGGCTCATGCCCGATCAGCAGCACGCCCTCTTGCGCGTCGCCCTCATACGACCACGTGTAGGCCAGTTGCACGAGTTTCCCGCCGACAACCGGGCTTAGCGTTGCAGTCGTTGGCGATTCGTAGGGCTCTATCGCCGGCGGCAGCCACAAACGATTGTTGCCGGTCCACGCTCCGGCCAGGCTCAAGAAAGGATCAAGGCCGCTCATACACTACCTCCGTATTGAGTAACGTTCAGCTAGCCGCACTATAAGCAGCACACGCGACAGCTACTGTCGCAGCAGGTAATTGACGGTCGTGTAACGCTTCGGTCGTCCGGCGCGTACTATGCGATATACGAATCACGGAAGGAGAACCTGAGATGTCATACCAGCAGCCATATCAAGCGCCTGAGCGCCGCATCCCCAAGTGTCCGCTCTGCGAGAACCAGGAGTTTCAGCAGGAGGAAGGCCGGCTGGATAGCCGCTGGGGCTTTACCACCCATCGCCTGACGCTGCTGATCTGCACCAACTGCCGCTATATTCTCCAGTTTTATGACAAGCACTCGATCTGGGATTTCGACTAGCTGGCTGCGGATCGATCGCCAGCATACAATAGATTAAAGCAAACAGCCGGAGCGTTCTGCTCCGGCTGTGCTGTGGTGGAGATGGCGGGATTCGAACCCGCGTCCGAAAAGTTTAACCGCCGACATCTACGAGTGTAGTCTATTGATTAAGCTCTCGTCTCCAACGCTCAACAAACAAAGCGTTTGAGGAGACCAGCCCGCTTATCTTTTGCATCTGCTAGCAGGCGGTTACAGACGCAGCAGCCCGACTTGTCGACGCCGGGCCTATCCCATCAGGCTGAGGATAGGCGGGCGAGCCACTATATTAAGCGGCCAGCGCCATTTGAGGCGCTCGAACTGTTTTGCCAGTTAAGGCTTTTGCCCCTTTAACGAGACTGGGCGGCTCGACTCGCAACCGACGATCTCAGCTCCCCGTCGAAACCAAACATCCCCATGAACGTGTGTATTGTACCGCGCGATCGGCTTATCGTCAAGCTAAAATACGCGCTGCCCGTGCTGTTCAGCCGCGCCAGAGCTTGCTTGACGCGCACTGCGCCTGCTCGTATACTGGTTCTGGCATACAGCTTTATCGCTTCGATGAGGAGGCGCTTTGTTAATTCCTGAAACCATGCGCGCTGTTGTTAAGGCACAAGCCGCGACAGGCGCTGAGCTACAAACCGTACCTGTGCCCACGATCGGGCCGCGCGATGTGCTGGTCAAAGTGCGCGCCACGACGATCTGTGGCACCGATCTGCATATCTACCGCTGGGACACCTGGGCCCAAAGCCGCATTCGCCCGCCGATGGTCTTCGGCCACGAGTTCTCCGGCGATATCGTCGCGGTTGGCGATGAGGTTACCACTGTCAAGGTCGGTGATTTCATCTCCGGCGAGACACACATCATCTGCGGTCATTGCTATCCTTGCCGCACCGGGCAATACCATATCTGCCGCAACGTCAAGATCGTGGGCGTGGATCGGCCCGGCTGCTTCGCCGAGTACGTCGCGATTCCGGCATCCAACGCCTGGCGCAACGATCCCAAGCTCGATCCGGCAGTCGCCGCCGCGCAGGAGCCGTTCGGCAACGCTGTGCATACCGCGCTCTCAACCGATCTAGCGACCAAAACCGTGCTGATCACCGGCTGCGGGCCAATCGGGCTGTTTGCGGTGGGCATTGCCAAAGCGGCAGGCGCGCGACAAATCTTCGCTACCGACGTGAATCCCAGCCGCCTGGAGATGGCGCGCACCATGGGCGCGACGCATCCGCTCAACGCCAAAGATGATGTCGTCGGCGCGGTGATGGCGGCGACCGATGGCGGCGGCGTGGACGTGCTGCTCGAAATGTCGGGCAACGGCGTGGCGATCAACCAGGGCTTCAAGTCCCTGCGCTTCGGCGGCTACGCGGCGCTGCTCGGCCTGCCTGGCCGTCCGCTCGACAACTTCGATCTGGCGAATCATATCGTCTTCAAGGGCGCGACGGTCTACGGCGTTTCCGGGCGTAAAATGTACGAGACCTGGTACCAGACGCGCGCGCTGATCGGCGAGGGACGCGTGGACATTCGCCCGATCATCTCGCATCGCATGCCACTCGACGATTTTCAGCAGGCCTTCGAGATGATGATCGCGGGCGAGGCGGCCAAGGTCGCGCTGTTCCCGCACAACATGAGCTAAAGAAGGAGCAGTTTGATGCCCCAGCCATTTGATCAAGTTATTCAAAGCCAGCTCAACGAGCTAAAAGAGCAGGGCCTGTATCGCAAGATGCGCATTCTTGGCGGCGAGCAGCAGCCCCGCTCAGCGATCGACGGCCACCAGGTGATCAATCTGTCGTCCAATAACTACCTGGGCCTGACCACGCGGCCTGAGTTGAAGGAAGCCGCCAAAGCCGCGATCGACAAGTACGGCGTTGGCACCGGCGCGGTTCGCACGATCATCGGCACAATGGATATTCACGAGGAGCTTGAGCGCAAGCTGGCCGCATTCAAGCATACCGAGGCGACGCTGGTGCTGCAAAGCGGCTTTACCGCCAACGCGGCAGTGCTCGGCTCCACGCTCGGCGACAGCGACCTGGTGATCTCCGACGAGCTGAACCACGCCTCGATCATCGACGGCGTGCGGCTAACCAAGGCGGCGCGCAAAGTGTATAAGCACAACGACATGAGCGATCTTGAGCGTGTGCTGGAAGAAACCAAGAGCGGCAACTATCGCACGATCCTGATCGTCACCGATGGCGTCTTCTCGATGGATGGCGACATCGCGCCGCTACCACGCATCTCCGAGCTCGCCAAGCACTACGGCGCGGTCACGATGGTCGACGACGCGCACGCCTCGGGTGTGCTGGGCGCGCACGGCAGCGGCACGGTCCATCACTTCGGCCTGGATAAAGAGTGGGACGTCAGCGTCGGCACGCTCTCCAAGGCGATCGGCGCGATCGGCGGCTATGCGGCCTGCTCGCAGGCACTGCGTGAGCTGATGGAGCACCGCGCGCGGCCATTCCTCTTCTCGACCTCGCACCCGCCGTCGGTGACCGCGACCTGTCTGGCGGCCCTGGATTTGCTACAGAGCGCTGAGGGCCAAGAGCTAATCGATCGGCTCTGGGACAACACCAGATTTTTCAAGAGCGGCCTGGCTGCGCTAGGCTTCAACACCGGCATCTCGGAAACGCCGATCACGCCGGTGATCGTCGGCGAGGGCGCGCGAGCCATGCAGTTCTCAGACCGGCTGTTCGCCAGCGGCGTTTTCGCGCAGGGCATCGCCTTTCCGACGGTTGCGCGCGACAAAGGCCGGGTGCGCACGATCGTCACGGCGACACACACGCGGCAGGATCTGGAAGAAGCGCTCAACATTTTCGAGCATGTTGGCCGCGAGATGAGCCTGATCGGCGCGTAGTGCAAGCGAAACGACAGATCAGTACCAGGTCCTCGCGGCAAACGGCGTGGTAAAATATAGCTTGAATAGATTTGCCGAATAGGCAGGAGGATGCTATTATCGAAGCCGCAACACTAGCTCGGCGCGCGGTGACAGTCGCAGAAGACAAGCAGGCCAACGACATCATTATGCTGGACCTGCGCGGGCTGACCCCAATTGCCGATTATTTCGTCCTTTGCACAGCTGAGAGTGAGCGCCAGATCCGCGCAGTCGTATCAGCGATCGACGAAGAGCTTACCAAGAGTGGAGCACGTAATCCCAAGATCGAAGGCTCGGCAGAGACCGGCTGGGTGCTGCTCGACTTC
>JAFAYS010000558.1 GCA_019240175.1 Chloroflexota bacterium
CCGGCCTGGCTGAGCGAGATCGGCGTGGAAGACGATCGTCAGCCTGCGGAGACTGCACAAGCGCCCGACTGGCTGACCCAGCTTCAGCAAAACCCGCCCGAATCATCCAGTGCTGAGGATCTGCCGGCCTGGCTGCGCTCAAACGACGAGTCGCCTGCCGCTCCCCCTAGCGCACCGGCGGCATCGCAGCAGCTGCCCGACTGGCTGCGCGATCTCGAATCGACGCCACCGCCTGCATCGCCTGCTGAGCCAATGCCGAGCCCACCAACGCCCGGCTGGCTCCAGATCGACGAGCCTGCGGCTCAAGCGCCAGCTCCGCCCTCGACACCGCCGGATCAGCTGCCCGATTGGCTGCGCGAGCTTGAGACCGAAGCGCCCACACCTGCGGCTAGCGCCCCAGCGCCTGCCGATGAGATTCCGGCCTGGCTCAGGGAAGATACGCCGGCGCAGGATCAGCCGTCCGGCACGCCGAGCCGTCCCACCGAGCTGCCCGATTGGCTGGCCGAGTTTGGCGTAGCCGATGCGCCCGCCGCGCCTGCGCCGAGTGATCCCGCGCCCACAGCCCCTGCAATGCCGGGTGCGCTGCCCGAGGTTCCCGACTGGCTTTCCGAGTTCGAGACGACGCCACCGCCAGCCGCTGCCACACCGCCGGTTGACGATGTCCCGGCCTGGCTACGCGAAGAATCGCCTGCTGTGGAGCCGACGCCGAATCGAGCCCAGACGCCCGAGCTACCCGACTGGCTGGCCGGCGATACACCGATCGACTCCGGAGCGCAAGATCTGAATGTTCCGCTGCCGGATTGGGGGAGTGAGTTTGGTGCTGATCTGCCAGCGCAGGGAGCACAGAACGAGCCAGACATGGATTGGCTGCGACAGCCGGAGCCGCCGAACGCGCAAAGTGGCGCTACGATACCGCTCGCGCCGATCGCGCCTACACCACCAGCCGACGATGTGCCCGACTGGCTGCGCGAGATCGAGCAGCCTGCCGCTAGCACGCCGACCGCGCCAAGCAGCGATCAGGACTTGCCGCCGTGGCTGGCCGAGGAATCGCCGACTGCCGCGCCGATCGTGCCGGCTCCCGCTCAGCCAACGCCGACCGCCACCGATGTGCCGCCTTGGCTGCTGGATACCGACACCGTCGCGCCGATCCCCTCGCAGTCGCAGAGCGACGATCTGCCGCCGTGGCTAGCCGATAGTGGGCAGCCGGCAGCGTCGACGCAGCCCTTCAATGATCCCGGCGCGACGCAACCGCTGGCCTCCTGGCTGCTGGACGAGCCATCGAGTGGCTTTGGCACAACGCAGCCGATCGCCGAGCAGCCAGCACAGCCGGCCCAAGATTTCCCGTCCTGGCTTTCAAGCGACGATCTAGCAAGCAGCTCGACGACTCCGAGCTACACGGCGGCAGATGCGCTGCCATCCTGGTTGGCTGTGGACGAGCCGACAAGTAGCGCGCCGGCGTTCAGTCAGCCGTCAGACGAGCTGCCATCCTGGCTGGCTGTGGACGAGCCGACAAGTGGTGCGCCGGCGTTCAATCAGGCGTCGGATGAGCTGCCAGTGTGGCTCAGCGCCGGACCCGACGACAGCAGCACGACCGCGCCGATCTCCTCGCAGTCGCAGAGCGACGAACTGCCGCCGTGGCTGGCCGACGACGAGCCAGCGAGCACGCCCAGCGCAAGCTACACCGCGCCCCAGGAAGATCAGCTGCCATCATGGCTGGCTGCGGCCACTGACGAGCCGACGATTACGCCGAGCACCGGCTATACGCAGCCTCAAGCGGATGAATTGCCGCCGTGGCTAGCGGCTACCGACGAGCCGACGATCTCGCCGGTCACGGCAGCGCAGGGCGACGAACTGCCGCCGTGGCTAGCCGCCGATGAGCCGATGAGCACGACCGCGCCGATCAATACGCAGTCCCAGGCTGACGATCTGCCGCCGTGGCTGGCCGCCGATGAGCCATCAACTGCGGTAGATGCCGGACGTATCTCGGCGCAGCAGCCCACGCCAAGCCAGCTGACGAGCGCCGATACCGTAGCTTTCCCGACCTGGCTCGACGATACGGCCCCAGCACAGCCAGCGCCCGCCGAGACCACCAGCGACTCCGATCTGCCGCCGTGGCTCTCCGGGATTGAGGCGGAAGCACCGGCCAAGCCTGCCGAGCCGGCGTCGGCGCTGCCGTCCTGGCTAGACGAGCCCGCGCAACCTACCAAGCCCACCAAGCAGGCCGCCGGGCAGTCCGAGTTTTTGGGCGGCCTGGATCTGCCAGCCTGGCTACGCGAAGAGGGCGATGCCCAGCAGCCCGCCGCGCCGGTCAAAGAAACCGCTCCCGACTGGTTGCAGAAGATCGCGCCTGAGACGGATGAGGCCGTGCCGGTACAGCAGGCGGCGGTTGTCGCGCAGCCACGCGTCACGCGCACACCAGAGCGTATCGAGTCGATGCGGATGCTTGAGCAGATGCTGAGCGAGCCTGCGCCCGAGCCCGCGCCTGCGCCCGTCAAGCGCCGACGCTCGTGGCTGCCGCTGCTGCTGGGCTTGATCCTGCTGTTGCTGGTCGGCGCGATTCTCTTCGTCCTGCTCAACGGGCGATTTGGCCTGAGCTTCGGCGCGGGAGCACTGCCAATGCCCGCCGCTGAAAGTGCCGCCCGCACGATCGACGGGCTGCCCACGCAGCGACCAGTTGTGCTGGCCTACGAGTGGGACGCCCAGCGGCTCGGCGATCTGCGTCCGCTCGAAGAAACCTTGATCGTGCACCTTGCCGCGCGCCGCGACGTGCCGCTGGTTTTTGTCAGCACCGATCCGCAGGGCTCGCTGCTGGCGGCTGAGCGTGCAAGCCAAATCAGCAGCATCTCCGATAACTTCCATGATCAGTATGGCCTCGGCTACGTCAATCTCGGCTTCAAGGCTGGCGGCCCGATCGCGCTGCGCCAGTTTGCCGCCAATCAATCCTTCGGCGCGCTCTTCGCGCAGGATGCCAGCGGCAACGATCTGCGCGCGAACGACGTGGTGATGCAGAGCGTGTGCGGCGCTGCGACAGTTGACGGCTGCTCCTGGGCCAACGTCGGGCTGCTGGTCGTGATGGCCGACGAGGTCGAGGATGTACGGGGCTGGTTCGAGCAGGTGCGTAGCCAGCAGCCCAATCTGCCGGTGCTGCTGCTGACAACCGCTGAGATCGCGCCGCAGGTCGAGCCCTATGTCGCAGCAGCCGGCACACAGATGCTGGCGGGAGCCGCCGCCGCCGAGGCGTATAGCCGCGCACGGGGCGTGCAGGACGAGCGACTTGGCCGTCAGACCGATGCCGCCGCTGTCGGTGGCGCGCTCTTCGCGCTGATGATCGTGGTCGGCGGTCCGATCGCCGTGTTCCAGGGCTACCGCACCCGCCGCGAGGCCGAGGTGGAGGAATGGAAGCAATAGTTGGCGGCGGTATCGCGACGCTGCTGAGCCTGATGGTGCTGAGCCGCGCGATCGCCGACAATCCCTTCTATCGCTTCGCTCAATATGTATTGGTTGGGGTGGCGCTGGGCTATAGCGCCGCAGTGTTGGTCAATCAAACGCTGATCCCGCCGGTGACTCAGGCGCTTGCGGGTACGGCGTCGCTCGAGACGTTGAGCGTGCTCTCGGTCAGTGCGGTGCTGCTGGCGCTCCTGGCGACACGCTTTGGACGGCAGCGGTTTTCGTATCTGGCGAATATTCCGCTGGCGATCGTTTTCGGCATCGGCGCGGCGATCGCGCTGGTGGGAGCGGTACAGGGCACGCTGGTGCCGCAGCTGCTGGATACGATCGCGGCCCGGCGCTTCCAAACAGTTGATCCCGCTGGCCTAGCCGGCACGATCACGCTGGTGCTGGCGGTGGCGGTGACGCTGCTTTCGTTTACGTATCGACAGCGGGGCGAAGAGCCCACGCGGCCAGGCCGCTTCATACGTAGCTTTGGTCGCGGATTGATCCTGATGGCCTTTGGCGTTTTTCTCGCATCTGCGGTGACGACCTATATCACCGCGCTGGTGACTCAATTGCAAGCTATCGCTGACTGGTTCACGCAACTTGCCAGCTTGTTCTAAGGAGCGAAACGTGGAACACGAGATGAATACTCCCGAGCACGGAGCGCTCCTCGTCGTCGAAATCGGTCTGGATCTCACGCGCGTCACGCTGGTCGATGTGGTCGATCAAAGCTATCGCTTGGTCGCTCGCGCCGCCAGCCCCAGCACGTTTGGCCCGCCCGACAACGATCCGACGCGGGCGATCCTTACCGCGCTCCGGCAGATTGAAGAAACAACTAGCCGCGAGCTGGTGCAGGGCGACGATCTGCGCTATCCGCAGGACGAGGCGGGCAACGGCGTCGATGGTGTGGTTGCGACAACCAGCGCGGCGGGCGTGCTCTCGGTGGTCGTCGCCGGCATTGCAGGCCACGGCTCGGTGCAAAGCGCGACGCATGCCGTCCGCAGTACCTACACGACGCTGCTAGATACGATCTCGCTGGACGACGCGGGCAAACAGCCCAAGCAGCTCGGCGATCATGTGCTGACCTTGGAGCGCGCCAGGCCCGATCTTGTGGTGATCGCCGGGGGCAACGAGGGCGGCGCGGCCTCGCCCAGTAAGCGACTGGCTCACATCGTTGGGCTGCTG
>JAFAYS010000759.1 GCA_019240175.1 Chloroflexota bacterium
GCTCTCGAATTTCCAACGCCCGTTCATAACACCTTCGTGCCCCTGCTAAGTCACCTTGCCCTCGCAATACTAACCCTAAGTTATTCAGGCTGTTTGTCGTATGCGGGTGCTCTATTCCCAAAACTTTTTCCCGGATCGCCAGCGCCCGCTCGTGGTATTCCTTCGCCCCCGCCAGGTCGCCTTGCACCCGCAGAACCTCGCCCAGGTTATTCACATCGGTCGCTACTTCAGGATGCTCAGGGCCGTATGATGCTTCATCGATCCGCAATGCACGCCGATAATACTCTTGCGCTCCCGCTAGGTCGCCTTGAGCATGTAACACACTCCCCATGTTATTCAGGCTGATTGCTGTATGTGGGTGCTCCACGCCCAAAACTTGTTCCCAGATCGCCAGCGCTCGTTCATAATACCTTCGTGCTCCTCCATAAGCTCCAATCATATCTAAGTGATAGCCAAAGGTATTGCACAGATTTGCTGCTAATTCATCCTCCCGCTGCTGCGCTCTATCCGTAATAAACCGAAGATATGGCTGTAATACTAATAGCGGACGAGGATCGCCTTTGTCGTTAAAATAATTAGCTACATCCAGCATTGTCTGCTCTGTCGCTGTCTGTGCATCTGCATCTGTAACTACAGCGCGCGCGAACGACGCTAGCAGACGATGAAGTCGTAGCGAGTCTTCGTCCTCGATTTCCAACAGACCAAGGTCAATCAAACGGCTCAGCGCATCCTCGGCTTGTATCTCGGCATCAGGATCATCTTCCGGCAGATCGAGTGTCACCACCAGGAGCCAGCGCGGTAGCGGCTCACCTGGTGCGAAGTAGGAGGCACGGGCCAGGAGCCTAATTGCTAGCGCATCGGTTGGATCTGCGGGATCGAGCTTCTCGTAGCTCTGCTCGAAGGTTCGCGCCACGTGCTGTACGTGTTTGGTCGGTGAGATGTCAGCGGCACGGAGTGAGCGATCGTCGAGGATGGTGGGTTTGCGCAGGCGTTCGAGGTATTGCGCAGGCGTAATGGCGTGACGATATTTTTGAAGAAAACTTCCGGCCAGGTGCAGAGCCAGCGGCAGATCGCCTAGCTCCGCTGCGATCGCGTTGAGATCGGCGTCATCCTCGGCGAGGTCAGGGCGAAACTTACGCAGCAGCGCGATACTCTCGGGGCGGGGCAGCACCTCGATATGCAGCGCCTGCACGCCAAGCGCCGGGCTCCACTGCTGGCGACGGCTGGTCACGATCACGCGGCAGCCACCGTGCTTAGGCCGCCACTCATCCAGCAGTGTCTCGTCCTCACAGTTATCAAAGACCAGCAGGCGCGGAAGATTGCTCTCCCACTTCGTCAGCACCGTCTGCACCTGCCTGTCGATCGGCTGCGACTCGAACTCCGCGCCGAGATCCATGCCGCTTGCACCGCCGCAGGCCGCAACCTCGGAGGGCACCACTGCCGGATCGGCGAAGCTCAGCCAGAAGACGCCACCCGCAAAGAACTGCCCATAGCGATGCACGAACTCCGTGGCGAGCTGCGTCTTACCAATGCCACCAAGCCCCGTCGCCGCCGCGATCTGCCCGATCGCCGCTGTACCGCCGGCTTTGAGCACACCCGCCAGCGCGCGCAGATCCTCCTCGCGACCGACAAACAGCGGATTGCGACTGAGCGGCATGCGCGAGCCCTGCGGCAGCGCGCCAACCTCCGGGATTGTGCCAGGATCGAGCTTGTCGAGCGGCGATACATTCGACGGCGTACCGAGCGCCTGGATGAGGCGATCCCAGGCAAACTCCTGCTGATGTGGATCGGTAAAATCGACATGGGTAAAAGCACGCAGACGCAGCGGAATCTCGCAGCGCTCCTTGAGCAGCGGGATCAAACGGCGCTGCTGGTTGGCCGGATCGAGCGTTTGGAGCAGATACGTCTCGAACGTCGTCCACTCGCTTTGCAGATAGCTTGGCGTGAGCACCAACAGCGTATGGCGGCTGTTGAGTACGGCACGCTCCATCTCTGCGACGCCAGCAGCGCCCACCGCAAAGTCGCGGAAATCGATGCACACCCGAAAGCCCTCAGCCTCAAGTCGTGCCAGCAGATCGCCGCGCACCCAGACGTCATCCTGGGAGCTGTACGAGATAAACACATCGTAGGTGGAATCCTGGGCGTCCGGCGGTGTGGGCATCGAATGGCCTCCTTGGCGAGAACACTGCCAGCCGTGGTGCAACAGGCAGTCCGCGCCATTCGTCTATAATGACGGGGAAAACTATAGCATTTGGAAGATATGACAGCAACACTCTACAACAACGACGTCTTCGCGCCTGTGGACCGCGATCTGTACCTGGAGCGAATCGCCGGCGGCAACGAGACCGAAGTTTATAGAACCGACGACCAGCGCTACGTCGTAAAGCTCAAGTACGAGCTCGGCGGCGAGCTGGCAGCTGCCTTCGATAGCGCCCGCACGATGCGCGCCGCCGCCGAACAGTTTGCCGGCTGCATCGGCGAGGAGCACAGCATTCCCAGCTACTACGTGATCGCGCGTGACAGCGAAGGCCGGGTGCAGGTGCTGGTGATCCAGCCGTTTGGCGCGCACGCGCACCCGCTCTTCCAGGTCGACTACGCCACACTCAACGCCGAAGAGCGGGCACATGTTGCCGAGCAGCTACGCACGATCATCAAGCGCTCGCTGAGCTTCTACAACGACACGCGCACCATGCCGGATGTGTACGGCAGGACCAGCACCAGCGCCGCCGAGCGCTCACGGCTGCGCTCGCCATGGAAATTGCCTGAGCGTCTGTGGAGCTTTCTGGTGCAGCGCAACCTGCTGCGCTCCCACAATCTGCTGCTAACCAATCCGCCGGAGTGCCGCGTGGTGCTCGTCGACTATGATTTTGTGCGGCAGAGCCGGCTGTACCGCTGGGTCTACTACAGCGTACGGCGATCACTCTTCTGGCGGGATCGCGCGCTGATCTGGTGGATGGAGCGTGGAGCGAAGGTGCCGAGGGCGTAAGGAGAGGGAGAGCAATACACTACAATAAAAATAAACAGAATATCGGTGCAGAATAGGAATTACGGGCGTGATAAATCACGCCCCTACGGAGTACTCGAAACCATTGATATAGTTCATAATAAGTGTCTATGCGCGAATTTTGCTGACATGGACGACGACAATGCCACGCTACGATCCAGATCGTCATCATCGACACTCAACCCGTCTCAAATCTCACAATTATAGCCAGAGTGGAGCCTATTTTATAACCATCTGCACTCAGAATCGGCAGTTATTTTTCGAGGACTCACATGTAGCCGCAATTGTCCAAGTGACTTGGGATAATCTACCAGCCAAATTTCCCACGATCGTCTTAGATACATTTGTTGTAATGCCAAACCATATGCATGGTATCATCTAGCTCCATCCTCAACCTGATCGTAGGCAAACCTC
>JAFAYS010000763.1 GCA_019240175.1 Chloroflexota bacterium
CGTAGGTCAGACCGCCGACCTGGTAGGCGATCTGCTGCGGCCCTTGCTGTCCCACGCTGCCGACCAGGTCGCTGGTGTGCGGTAGATTGCTGGCGATCGCCTGCTGCCACTGCTGGCCGCTGGTTTCCCACTGCGTCAGGAGGCGATCGTAGAGCTGTGGGAAGCGCTCGCCGGCCACGCGCAGCTCGTCAACCAGCGGCTGACCCATCAGCACGACAATTGCGCTGATCACGGCGATGATCAACAGATACAGCAGCAAGATCGCCACGCCGCGCGGCACTCGCCGGCGCTGAAGATGGATCATCGGCGCGCGCAGTGCGGCGGCGACAATGATCGACAGTACAAACAGCAGCACAACCTCGTTCAGCCGGTACGTAAGATAGCCCAGCATCAGCGTGGTCAGCACCAGCGCCGTGTAGCCCGCGATCTGCTTGTATGAGACTCGTTCGACTGCGTTCATGGGTTTAGTTCCTGTTCGACAACAGCATTCCGGCAGTCGTCTGGCTAGGCGGGTTGCGCCGCAGTTTCGTCGCTCGGACGGACGCTTTGCAGCAGCTGATCCAGCTCGCCGACCACAGCTTCCAGATCTTCTTCCAGCATATCCTCTTCGTCATCGTCGTTTTCTGGGGCGCGAATCCGCTCACGCAAGTCGTTGGCCAGATCCTGGGCCTGATAGCGCAGCAGCGCAATATGGTCGCGCCCAACGATCTCGGCGGCGGGTGGCGGCGGTGTGTCGAGCAGCAAACGCTCAATCAGCACCTGAATGATCACGGCCAGCGGTATCGCCATAATTGCGCCGCCTATGCCAAGCAGTACACCGAACGCCGCGATTGCCAGCAGTGTCACGACCGCGTTAACACCGACGGTCTGATCCATGATCTTCGGCACCAGAATCGCATTTTCGATCTGCTGGATCACCACGCACGCGCCGATGACCCACCAGATATTTTCCGGCGATTGTGCCAGCGTAACCGCAATCGCCACGGCAGCCGTCGCGATCGGCCCGATGTAGGGCACCGCCTCGAGAATGCCGGCGATCACGGCCAGCAGCGCCGCGTTGGGCACGCCGATCGCAAAAAACGCGATCGCCGAGAGCACGCCGATCGACAAACAGAGCAGGGCCTGGCCACGCACAAACGCGCCGACTTTTTCTTCCAGCACGTCCCAGATCTCGCGGGCGGTATCGCGCTGATCCAGCGGCACCACCAGCAGCCCAGCCCGTACGATCTGTTCGCGATCCACGATCCAGAAAAAGGTGATCAGGCCGATCGCGACTGCACCGAAGATGCTCCAGCCGGTGCCGCGAATCCAGGACACAGCTTGCGTCACGACGGCGACTTTATCGCTGTCCGGCGCGCTTTGCTGTAGGCTCAGGTTAAGCTGCGTCGGCAGCTGGTTGGCCAGCGCGCGCACAAGCGAGATCGGCGTGCTGAGTAGCCATTCGCGCATACCGGTGTAGTACTGCGGCAGCTCCGTCGAAAGTGTGGTCACCTGCGTGATCAACAGTGGTGCTAGCACGCTCAGCACGCCCACCGTCACCAGCCCAATCAGCAGATAGATCAGCAGAATGCCCAGCCGCTGCGGGATGTGACGGCGCTCTAGCCAGAGCACGGCAGGCCGGATCGCGGTTGCCAGCACGGCGGAGACGAAGAGCACGAACAGAACATTGGTGAAGAGGTACAGCAGGTAAAAGCCGATCGTCACCAGCAGCACGACCAGCGTCGCGCCGATGACGCGGCGTGGATACCAGCGCCTTGGCGGCGCGTTGGAGATTGTCGAGGGTTGCGGGGCTTGCATAGCTCTGTCCAGGGCACTTACGGAGCAAGACGCTCCACACGACATAATTGCAATTCGTGGACCAGGACAAGCAAAACGCCTGCCTCGGATTGAAGCAGGCGCTAAAGGTGGGCTAGACGATCGCGTCGCCGTCGGGCTCGCCGAGGATCTTGTTAGTGATGTACATCGCCAGGCGGTTGGCGATCGCGACGAGTATCAGGCTGATCAGGCCATACACGAGCTGTCGTCTGGTATCTTCTTCCATATCTGGTCGACTCCTTTTTGGTAAGCTACTGTAGCTGTAGCAAGTAGGATGCAACGATTTAGCGCTACAGCCCTGGCGTCTCCTCCATCGTACTATGGAGCGGGGCCGCTGGCAAATCCGTGTGCTAGACACAAAAAAAACAGGCCGCTCAGACGGCCTGTTCAAGAGCTGTTGGATTGCCGGCTAATCGCGACGACCGCCAAAGAGCAGCAGCACGAAGTAGAGCAGCTGCGAGACCGCCTGCGCCGCAGCGGCGACGTAGGTCAGCGCGGCAGCATTGAGCATCTTCGAAACGCCGTCGGCATCCTGCGCCGATACCAGGCCGTTACTCATCAGCATCTGGCGCGCGCGTCGCGAAGCATCAAGCTCGACCGGCAACGTAACCAGCGTAAAGGCTACCGCGCCCGCGAAGAGCACTGTGCCCGCCAGCGCGACGCTCCAGCCCAGACCGCCACGGGCCGCGCCCAGCAGCAGGCCGATGAAGAAGAGCATCGAGCCGAGATTCGAGCCGACGTTGGCGATGCCGACGATGCTGGCGCGCGCGCGCATCCAGAAGTAGCCCTCGCGATCCTGTACCGCATGGCCCAGTTCGTGCGCCACGATCGCCAGCGCCGCAATCGACGGTTTGCGCGTTGAGCCGTCCGATAGATTGATTGATTTGTCAGCGGGGTTATAAAAATCAGTCAGGTCGCCGCCAACGCGATGCACTTTGAGGTAATCAAGGCCTTCGCTGCGCATCAGCGCCTGCGCGACTTCCGTGCCGCTGACTCGGTGCATATTCGGCACTTCCGAATACTTTTGAAACGTCGATCGCACTTTATATTGCGCCCACATGGCAAAAAACATGGCAGGCAGCGTGAGCACCAAGAAGAGCGGACTAATGATCATGTTCGTTCCTCCGCACGGCTGAGATTATCAGGGTAAAGCTATTGTATGCGTGCGTTAAGTGTTACGCAAATCGACCGCCGCTGGATGTAGGCCGCTG
>JAFAYS010000792.1 GCA_019240175.1 Chloroflexota bacterium
GCCGTAGCTCAGCGTCTGCGCGCCCCACACCACGGCGGGCGCGTCCGGCTGCTGCGCCGCCTGGTCTTCGATCAGCGCGTGCAGCGTGCGATCGGTGGGGAATGGCGCGGCGGTCGCGGTCCAGTCGTGCAGCAGCAGCTGGCGCTCGGCGGCATGCAGCAGCGAGATCTCGCTCAGGCGCTGCGTCGGTGCGGCGGCGATCGCGGCCAGAATCGCGTGCAGATGCCCGACCAGCCGCTCGATGGTCGCGGCGGTGAAGCGCGCCCGATCATAGTTGACGCGCACTGCGACGGTTTGGCCCGGCGCGATGATCAGATTCAGCGGATACTTATTGCGCTCGTCGCTGTGCATGTTGGCCATGACAACGCTGGGCCGCGCGCCACCGGGCCCGCCCGCATCGGTCGCGGGATAGTTTTCGAAGACCAGCAGGCTTTCAAAGAGCGGCTGCCCACGCGACACCTCGCTCCAGCCCTGGACCTGCATCAGTGGGCTGTACTCGTACTGGCGCAGCTCGGCCTGCTGCGTCTGGATCTGCTTCAGCCAACCCAGCACTGGGCTCTCAGGCTGCACCTGGATGCGCACCGGCAGCGTGTTGATGAAAATGCCGATCATCTGCTCGACGCCCGGCAGATCCGCTGGACGCCCCGAGACGGTGGTACCAAAAACCACATCGTCGTCGCCGCTGTAGCGACTGAGCAGCAGCGCCCACGCGCCTTGCATCACGGTGTTCAAGGTCAGGCCGTGCTGCCGCGCCAGGCTTTGCAGCGTTGCGCTGAGATCGGCGGGCAGGCGCGTTTCAAAGCGGCCATGCTCGGGCGCATCAGCGTCTACCGCCAGCGCTTGATCGACACCAAACGGCGTAGCGGCGGTAAAGCCCGCCAGATTGCGCCGCCAGAACGCCTCAGCCTGCTGCATGTCCTGCTTTTGCAGCCAGGCGATATATTCACGATACGGTCGCGGACGCGGCAGCGGCAGCTCGCGACCTTGCGCTAGAGCCTCGTAGGAGCGGAAGACTTCGCCCAGCACCAGCGGCAATGACCAGCCGTCAAGCAAGATGTGGTGCTGGCTCCACACAAAGTGGTAGGCGTCGTCGCCGCTTTGGAAGAGCGCCAGCCGCATCAGCGGGGCCTTGCCGAGATCAAAGCCGCGCGCCAGATCTTCCTGCACAAACTGCTGCAATCGCGACTGCTGCTCAGCCGGATCGATACCGCGCCAATCGTCGATCGTCCAGGGCAGCCGCGCCTGACGCCGCACAACTTGCAGCGGCGAGGCCAGCCCTTCCCACAGAAAGGCCGTGCGCAGAATCGGATGTCGATCGACAGTCTGCTGCCAGGCGCGCTGGAAGGCTTCTATATCGAGATTGCCGTGCAGCGTAGCGATCGTCTGCTCCACGTACAATCCGGAATCATATAAGGTATGAAACAGCATGCCCTGCTGCATCGGTGAAAGGGGATAAACGTCCTCGACGTTTTTCATACAGGTAGTTCCTCCGAGGTATCGACGTCATCGAGCAGGCTGGCAAGCTTGTCGAGTGTATTTTGATCAAGTTGGGCAAGCGGGAAATCCGACGGCGTGAAGCCGCCGGCGTCGGGCGCGAGACAGTGCGCGATCAGATCTTGCAACGTCGCCATAAAATCGTCGGCTACGCGCTCGATCGTGGCGCGCTGGTGGATCGCCTGGCTATACACCCAGGAGAATTGGAGCACACCCTCGTAGACCGAGCCGGTGATCTCCAAGAGATGACCGCGCGGGCTATCCGCGCTCTGGGCAAGCCCACTCGATCCACGCGCCGGCTTCAGCAATCCAGCCGTGGGCGCGCCGCGATCAAGCTGGCCGAGATAGTTGAAGATCACTTCGGCGGCAGGCATCGCGCGCAGTGGCGCGGTCTCCTCGGCGTTATTCAGATAGCGCAGCAGGCCGTAGCCGACGCCGCGCTGCGGCACCTGGCGCACCTGCTCCTTGATCGCTTTGATCGCCGCGCCGGGATCAGCCGCCGAATCGACCGTCAGCAGCACGGGATAGAGCGATGTGAACCAGCCGACCGTGCGCGACAGATCGACGTCTTCGAACAGATCTTCGCGCCCGTGGCCTTCCAGATCCACCCGCAGCGCCGTGCCGCCCGTCCACTCGTTGATCGTCTGCGCCAGCGCCGTCAGCAGCACCTCGGTGATCTGCGTTTGATACGCTTCGGCCACCTCGTGCAGCA
>JAFAYS010000807.1 GCA_019240175.1 Chloroflexota bacterium
AAGGATTAGTTGCTCGCGCTCTAGACGCTGCCGCTCTTTCAACAATGGTCGCCCTGCCATGGTTCCTTCTGGTAGCTCTGTAGTAGATATAGGAATTGCCTCCTCAAAGCATATATGAACTCTATGTTATTTTTTGACACGACTGTCATAGTTTAACACGATGTCATGCTCTTGTCACGTAGGGAATCAATGGCGGCAGAAAGTGAAAGCAAAATGAAAGACCGCCGGGTAACCCAGCGGTCTACGCAATTACGGATGAAGATCAGACGAGATTTGTGGCCTACTCGTACCTTAGCTCAAGGTACTCCTGATCATCATAGTGCCAGCGGACCCACCCTAATTCTTCGGTTGGCAGCACCACACGCACCCAATCTCCGCGAACACCAATGCCCAGGAGCGGATCAGTGGCCGTCACGGGGCCAATCTGCTTGGCGCGTGATCCCGCCTCTGCGCGTACCGGCAGCGTTTTGGCCCCCACGACTTTGATATGCGCCGCCGTACCAAAGCGCTCAAGCGCCGTCCCTGAGCTGATGCGCGTCGTCAAGGCCGTGGCTGCCGGCACACGTAGCCAGCCAGTAACTCCGTCCGTGGTGCGCACGGCCACCGCCTGCGCGCGCTGCTCCACAATCGTGACGAATGAGCCGCCAAGCAGGGTCGGACGTTCGAAAACGCGGCTGCCACCCTTGACGTTGGTCCACAAATTCCAGGTCGTGTCCGGCTTGGTCATCACCAGCGCGCCGGGGCTGAACCGTGGTGCGGGCGCGGCTGGCAGTGTAAACCGCGGGATCGTTGACTCGGCATCATAGTCGCCGCTAACAACCAAGATCTGGCTGCCAAACGGCACGATAAAGGTATTGCGGGGATAGCCAAAGGTTTGGTATCCCGGAGCATGGAGCGCATAACGACCGGCGACGACCGCATCGGCAAAGCTGGTCAAATCATAGCGATGGGCAGCCCAGCCACGTACATGCAGACCATTGCTCGGATACACGCGAAGCTCGATCCGGTACGAATCACAGTCAGCCACCCCTGGCGGGCAAGCTACCTCGTAGCGTTCTTCGAGCGTAGCGCCGGCGGTCGCTCCATCTGACAGTGACAACGTACGAAACTCTTCCCGAGCCGGATCGGAGGTGAACACAATTCCCTGCCAGTGGATCTGCTGAGCCGCAGCATCAACAGAATAGCCTGCGAAGAGCGGCAGGACGAATGCCAGGAGCAGTCCCAGCTTACGAATCAGAAACGAACCGTGCATCGACATAGACGCGCCTCCTCATGTGTGCGAGATTGAGTGCCGGTAAGTAGGCTTGGACGGATGAGTAGTGGACACCTGTGTTGCGGAAGATGTTGATTGGCAGCAAAGGTTGATATGTGCGATGCTTACAATCAGGGTAACAATCGCTGCGTCGACGTGGACGTATCAATGTTGTCATGCTAAGACAGCGACGTACTCCATGCTATAGTAGTCATTAGACACAGTCATGATGCCATACTGAGAAAGAACGATGAGCGGCTGGGTGTGCGATTGTTGTGAATTAGCTATTGATGAAAATAATCGATTATCGGTAAGAAGTCATAGAACAATAGTGTCCTTGCTCAGATCTGGAACGTTGAGGGAACCATGAGCACGCACGCATTCGAGCTACCGCGCCGACAGCTAGGGCAGACCGACCTGTATGTGACACCGCTCTGTCTAGGCTGTGCGCCGCTTGGCAACATGCCGGAAACCTTCGCCTATAGTGTCGCCGAAGAGCAGGCGCTGGCGACTCTGCGCGCCGCTTTCGCCAGCCCGATCAACTTCACCGATACGGCTGCCGCGTATGGCGACGGCGAGAGCGAACGTCGCATTGGGCGTGTGCTGCGTGAGCTGGGCGGTCTGTCCGCCGGCGCTGTGCTCGCCACCAAGGCCGACCGCGACCTCAAAACCGGCGACTTCAGTGGCGAGCAGATCAAGCGTTCGATCGAAGGCAGTTTAGAGCGGCTGGGTCGGGATCGCCTGCAGCTGGTCTACATCCACGATCCGGAGCACACCACTTTTGAAAACGTGATGAGTGCTGGTGGACCACTGGACGTGCTGCGACGTTTCCAAGACGGAGGCGTGATTCAGTATCTGGGAATTTCCGGCGGGCCGATCGCTATGCTGATGCGCTATGTTGAGACCGGTGCCTTTGTAGCAGTCGAGACGCATAACCGCTATACCTTGCTGAATCGCGCTGCCGCACCACTGCTTGATCTCGCGGCCCAGCGCGGCGTGGCGGTCGTCAATGCGGCACCCTACGGCAGCGGCATGCTGGCCAAAGGGCCTGAAGCCTACGCGCGCTACGCGTATCAGGACGCTCCCGCCAAGCTCGTTGAGCGCGCACGGCGTATGGCGGCGATCTGCCAGGAGTACGCCGTGCCGCTGGCGGCAGCGGCGCTCCAATTCTCGCTGCGCGAGGCGCGCATCACTTCCACGGTCGTGGGCATGAGCCGGGCCGAGCGCGTCGCCCAAACGCTCGAGCTGACACATCATCCCATTCCCGATGAGCTGTGGCCACGCCTCGATGCGGTTGGCTTCGACACCGACGATCCTGAGGCGCATCGCCAGTTTTAATATCTTGACGATGATAGTGCTGCCGCGATGGCGCTGAACGCATTGCACGGAGTAGATCAATGCCTGACGTTCCGATCATCGATAGCCATGTACATCTGTGGGACCCACAGCGTTTCCGTATGCCATGGCTGGCTGAGTTGGACCGCATCAAGCGTCGTTTTGCGCTGGACGAGTACACGACAGCTACGGCTGCCCATACAGTCGAGGCGCTGGTCGTCGTCGAAGCAGGCGTCGATCCGGCCCAGGCGCTGGACGAGGCGCAATGGCTAGCCGCACTCGCCCGGCAGGAGCCGCGCCTGCGTGGGATCGTCGCTGCGGCTTCGTTGGAGCACGGCGCGCAGGTACGAGCGCATCTTGAAGCGCTGGT
>JAFAYS010000823.1 GCA_019240175.1 Chloroflexota bacterium
TCCACAGCATCTAAAATCGTGGGCTGGCTGCTGAGGATCTGCTCGATCCGATCATCTTGGTGTTGGAGCGCCTCGACTTCGGCTAAGCGCAGGCGCAAAGAGCGTATCTCTGCAATAAGTTGCTCTTTGGTCTTCGCTTCATCCATGCTTCGCTCCACTCTCTAGGGCGGCTCGTGCTGCGGCTGGCACAAACCATGATCGCGATTTTGACGAAATCTCTACGTGCTTGCCGATTGTATCAATACAGTTTTGGAGAATCAAGACGTAGCTTTTAGGCGTACTCAATCGTTTTTGCTCGACGCCGGCGCATGCCGGTCAGCGCAAGCCCGCAGCCGGCCATGGCTAGCGCCGTGATGCCCGCGCCAACCAGCGCCGACGTCGGGCGGTAATACATGCGGATCGTGTGCTCGCCGGCGGGAACCACCAGCCCGCGCAGCAGGTAGTTCGTGCGATAGATCGGCAGCGCCTGCCCGTCGATCTCGGCATGCCAGCCAGGAAACCACATCTCACTCAGCACCAGAAAGCGATCGGTGGTGGCCTGCGTGTGCAGCCGCAGCTCGTTGGGCGATACTCGCTCGACCTGCACCTGCGCCGGCCCGTCGGTCGAAAGCCGCTGCGCTTGCTGCTCCGGTAGCGCGCCCTCGACCAGCGCCTGCTGGCCGGGATTGAAGCCGGGCTGCTTGATCACAGCAAGGATCGTAGCGGCGTCCCCGATTGTGTTGACTGAGGAGACGAAATAGGCGCGATCGAGCGGCGCGGGATTTTGCAGGACGTACACGTGCTGATCTTGAAAAACCGTGCGCCAGCCGGTGTTAGACGGCTCCTCACCATTGGAGATACGATCGCTGTGCCGTGGCCGGATCTCCAGATCGGATGGTCGTGGAACCAGCACGTATTTGACATTGAGCATACTCAGCAGGTGATGATCCGGCTGAAGCAGCGCGGTGTCGCGCAGAAAGCCATACGACACATCTTCGATCTCAGGCCCAAAAAGCACGTCGGTGTAGCGTCGGGGCTGAAGTGAATTGAAGCCGTTGATGTCCTCGACGCCGTAGGGTAGCGCCCAGCTGATCGCCAGCTGCTCCTGCGCGATCGCGGGTGTTAGCCGATCGTTGGTGATGAACGAAGCCGTGCGAAACAGCTTGGGATCGCGGCGCAGAAAGGCGACGCTGCCCGGCACTCGCGCGAAGCTGTCGGGCGCGATCGTCGGGTTGAAGCTTGCGGCAAAGCCCAGCAGATCGACCGCCACGATCGCCACCAGCGCCGCGCTGTTTACGCGATTAACACCACGGCTCAGCCACCACAGCACGAGCACACTGGCGATCGAGAGCAGCAGCGGCACGTAAGCGTTGGCCTGATCCAGCTGTAGTGAGCGATCCAGCATGACCTTGAACATGTCGTTGCTGGCGGCGCTGGCAAAGCCCGGCGCGCCAACCGTGTTAGCGGCGATCAGCATGCCGTCGACGACCAGCATCAGCAGCAGCGCCGCTACAACCGGCGCGCAATCGAGCCGGCGTGCCGTAGCGCTGTGCTGTTTGAGTCGCTCGACGCCGAACGCGGCCAGCGCGGTAATCGCGAAGCAGGCCACAGCGATCGCGCGGGCGTAGGCGCGCAGCTTGCCGATCGCGGGCAGCAAATACACCAGCCGTCCGAACGGGGTGCTCGATCCGGCGGCGATCAGCACCAGCACCACCAGTACCACAATCAACGCCAGCAGACGCTCGGCCTGTAGCCGTGAAGCATCGCCGCGCTGATCTTGAGCCGCTCGCCGCCGTTTGAGATCCGCAATCCCGACGATCGCCAGCGCCAGCGGCAGAATCCCGACGTAGGCCAGGCGCTCCCACATGTACACCGGCAGATCCCAGGCCGGAGCCGATTGCAGCCAGGTTGTGCGCAGGCCGCCGTAGCCGTAGGGAAACAGAAACAGCAGCCAGTCGAATTTGACCAGCGACTGGAAGGTGACGAAGCCGTAGCTGGCGCTGGCGGCGCGCGGCGAGAACGAGGCAAATTCGATCCACGGCACGAGCTGAATCGCCGCGAGCGCGTAGCCGACGACATACACGCCGGCCAGATAGACGAGCGGCGTAAACGCACGCCAGTGCCGCTCACGTCGCCAGTGGAGGATCGCCAGCGTCAAGATGTAAAGGCCCAGCCCAACCGCCGTGTAAATCGGCACCTGCGGATGGCCCGCCAGTGCCTGCACGCAGACCATCGCCGCCGCCAGCACAAACGCACGCCGCGTCCGCTGTTGCAGCAGCAGCTCGATGCTCCAAAAGATCAGCGGGATCAGCGCCGCGCCGGCCATGATCGACAGATGCACCACGCGCGCAACCAGAAAGCCGTTGAACATAAAGGCCAGCGCGGCGACAAATGCGGCCAGCCGGCTCAGGCGCAGGCGGCGCAGGTACAGCCACATGCCACCACCGGCGATCGAGAAATGCAGCAGCACCACGACCGTCAGCGCGTGGATCGGCGACAGCAGCCAGAAGAGCCAGTTGGGCGGATAGAACATCGCGGTCTGGCCGTCGCCGAGCAGCGGAATGCCGCTGAACGCGTACGGATTCCAGAGCGGCAGATGACCGCTTTGCGTGATGTCGACCACGAGCTTGTGATATGGGAAAAAGTAGTATTGCAGATCGTGGTGGTAGAAGACGCGCAGGCCCAGCGTCTCGGCCCAGAACAGGCCAAACGGCAGCAAGAGCAGCGTCAGCAGCGGCCAGAGCGATCCTCCGCGCAGTTCGGACCGCCACGCCGCAATATCCCAAGATCGTGTCGCTAATTTCTCGTTCATGTGGTGAAATGTAGTGAAGGGAAATTCAAGCCCTCATCCCTTGCCCTTCGGGCAAACAAAGGAACAAGCGGGTGCCCTTTGGGCGAAGGAACAAATGACCCCGCTGCTTTTTGTTCTCTTGTTCGTTTGTTCTTTTGTTCCCAGCTAGGTTCTAGGTTCTTAGTTCTAGGTTCTTTTCTTCGCCACGATCACCCACTGAAAGCCGAAGAGTCGCGGCGCGAGCAGCAGCGCGAAATGTTGCAGCCGCATCAGGGTATTGAAGAGCAGATTGCCCTCGCCTTCGCGCCACAGTTCGTCAAGCGGCACGCCCGTCGGACGCGCGCGCACGACTTCCAGCCCGGCCCGGCGCAGCATATCGGTCGCGGTGTCCAGCGTGTAGAAGTGCAGATGCGTGCGATCCAGGATGCCGCGCTCCATTTGGGGAAAGCGGCCAAACAGCAGCATCAGGCGCACCGCGAGATGCGCGACGTTGGGCAGCGAGATAATGAACAGCGCGTCGTCGGTGGCAACGCGGCGCAGCTGCTCGACCACAGACTCGGGATCGACGGTGTGCTCAAGCACATCCGCACAAACGATCACGCGGTAGGTCGCGTCGGGAAGATTCGCCTCCTCGATGCTTGAGGCGAAGACCTGGCGATAAAACGGCTGTGCGTGCTCGGCCCAGTAGGGATTTGGCTCGACGGCGTCGATGGTGAGCGATGTGTTGCTCAGCAGTTGACCTAAAAAGCCCTGGGCCGCTCCCACATCCAGGATTGGACTACGGCCCAGGCGTTGTACCAGGGTGGAAATTTGTTGATGACTACTTTTTGGATCGCGATGCAAGCGGTAGTGCAGCATTCATTCTCCAGCGATGAAGGAGCGCAAACTTGAGCGTCTCACGGATGCAGTTCAGGGCGTAGGGAATGCCGTTGACATGGCAGATCTCATCGCCGTAGTAGGTCGGGATCGGCACCTCTTTGACCAGGTAGCCGCGCTTGAAAAACTCCAGGATGATCTGCGTGTCGAAGTGCCAGTTCGAGGTCAGCGAATCCAGCGGCAGCGTCTTGAGCGCGTGGACAGAATAGGCCCGATAGCCCGAGTGAAACTCGCTGAAGTTCGCGCCGATCAGCCGGTTTTCGAGCCAGGTCAAGATTTTGTTGCCGACGTATTTATACATCGGCATGTTACCGCGCAGCGCCGCGCCCTTGATCAGCATGCGCGAGCCCATCACCATGTCGGCCTTGCCGGTCTCAAGCGGCGTCAGCAGATCTTGCATGACCTCGGGCGCGTACTGGCCGTCGCCGTGGAGCAGCACGACAATATCCAGCCCGCGCTCGATCGCGTACTGATAGCCGCGGCGCTGGTTGCCGCCGTACATCAGGTTGACGGGATTGCGAAAGATCGACAGCTTTTCGCGGGCGATCTGCTTCTGGTACGCCTTGCCAACCTCGTAGGTGCGATCGTGGCTGGCATCATCGAAGACAAAGATCTCCTCGACTTTGGCCATAATATCGGGCGGAATGCGCTCAAGGACACTTTCTAGCGTCGACTCGGCATTGTAGGCCACCACAAGAATCCCAATACGGGCCATACCTGCTCCCTACTGTTCTACCAATCGATAATGTCTGTTGTGTGAACGAGTCACGGCTCTGCACCCATTATAGCTTGAATATGAGATCCTGCTGTCGCCTGGCTGTGCTGGATCTTAGCGCGACTCCGTATTGCTGCCCGCGCGCTGCTGCTTGGCGTACATGCCGCTCAGCAGTACGACGAGCGCCAGCGGACGGATCAGCTGTCCAAGGGCTTTGAAGCCGAATAGTCGCAGCGCTGTTGGGCCGGCAACTGCCGCCAGCACGACATAACTGTAGGCCCGGTTCGGCAACTGCGCCAGCTGATCAAAGATCGGCAATTCTTCTAGTTCCATGACGTTGCTCCTTTCAATAGCTACAGGCGATTTCTGCAAGCTGCGTGCCGCTCAACGGGAAGAACCTAGAACTGAGAACCTAGAACCTAGGATTAAGAACCAAAAGACAAACAAAGAACAGAGAACAAAGAACCGAAAGACAAACGATTAGGTTTCTTTTTGTTCCTTTGTTTCCCTAAAGAGGGCTTGTTCCCGCTACCTTGCCCACTGGTGTACACTTCGCAGTGAAAGATTTAGAGGTTGCCATGTCGTCTTCACCTGACCCGATTACGATTCGTCTCTGTACTCAGGCCGACGCGCCGGCTTTTCGTGAGCTGCGCCTGGAAGCGCTTCGATCGCATCCTGAGGCATTTAGCGCGGACTATGCCATCCATGAGCAGCATCCGCCGGCGTTCTGGTCCGAACGACTCAGACAGAATATCAACAGTGTGCAGCAGGCGATCTTCTTTGCAGTGGCCGATGGCGCGTTGATCGGTATGAGCGGCGTGCGGCGCGGTGAGTCACCCAAGACAAGGCACGGCGCGCTGATCTGGGGCGTGTACGTTCGGCCTGGCTGGCGTGGGCATCGGCTGTCTGAGCGCCTGCTTGATGTGTGCGTAAATTGGGCCCGCGACCACGAGGTGCGACTGGTTAAGCTCGCGGTAGTCACGACAAACATTGCGGCGATCCGCAGCTATGCGCGCAGCGGCTTTACCGTCTACGGCGTCGAGCCTCAGGCGATCAAGCTGGGTGAGCGCAGCTACGACGAGCTGTTGATGGTTAAGCATCTCGCCAGCGAATCGCAAAAAGCTAGCTGATCGCTTGATTCTGTGCACAGTTCTTGCCTAGCTACTTACTTTGTGTTAGTATAGTAGGTGTGAGATTAGGTAAAGTAAGTTATGAATAACGACGATTTGCATCTATGTCCAAAATACGAGCGAGCAGTTGAGCTGCTGGGCAAACGCTGGACTGGCCTGATTCTACGCGTGCTCGGCAACGGGCCGACGACGTTCACCAAGATCGCGCGAACGGTCGATAAGCTCAGCGATCGCGTCTTGTCGGAGCGCTTGAAAGAGCTTGAGCAGCGCGGTGTTGTGCAGCGGCGCGTCGATCCCACGATTCCGGTCAAGATCGAGTACAGCCTGACCGACAAAGGCCGCGATCTGCAAGAGGTGCTGGATGCGCTTCAGCAGTGGGCCGATCGCTGGGAGTGCGCGGAGGCGGCTAGGGAATGCACCGAGGCCGTCCACGAGACGTCATCCCACGCCTCGCACGCCTGATCACTGCGCCATCGCCTGCTTACCATACACAGGACGGTAACTGCGCCGTCCTGTGCTCATCCTCACGCGCTACCTCAGCTTGCTCCTGCTTCATCTCAAGGGACTCGCGCTGGCTGCATCTCCAAACCAGCCGGTTATGGAGCGCCGGCTCCTGCTTGACGTAACGCCTTGCTGGTCCGCATCTTGCCTGATTTTGCGGCGAGGAGTTGGCTACTTGGGAGCTACGTGGGCAGGGGAGCGAGGAGATGCAGAGACAGAATTCGCGGCGGCTTCAGCTCTGGCTGCTGCTCTTGACAGCGCTGAGCGCGGCACTACTGGGCTTTATCATTGTCTGGTTCGCCGGCAATGGATCGTTGGCCTCATCACGGGAGCAAGTGGTGCTGGGCGCGAACGACGCTACCGAAACCGCGCGGACACCACGTCCGGCGCGCACAGTTGATCCGGCGACGCCAACCTTTATACCGCTGCCTGCTGAGCTAACACCATCGGCGTTTCCGACGCCCTCAGCCGCCGACGAGCTGCCGACAGATGCGCCAGTCGAAAGCGTGCCCCCGATTGTGGAGCCCGCGCCAACCGACCCGCCAGCTGTGCCGCCGGTGCAGCCCACGCCACGCCCACCGGTCCCGATCCGCATCGATGGATCGCAGGTGCGGCTGGAAGATACCGCGTGGCGAGGCGGGTTCCGGCAAGCGCGCGGCTATGGCGGACGCAGCGCGACGTGGATCTATGGCAGTGGCACGGCCTACAGCACGATGACCGCCGCCGTGACACTCGATCGACAGCCACAGGGCATCGCCGTGCTGCGGGTGGAAGGCATGGACTCCGAGGGCCGC
>JAFAYS010000839.1 GCA_019240175.1 Chloroflexota bacterium
GACGGCCATGCTGCGGGTGATGTTGGTGTACAGCATCAAGGAGTTGAACGCCACGAACAGGATAATGCTGATCATGAGCGAGAGCACCGTGGTGCGATATTTCTTGCGATCGCGCTTGAGCGATTTGAGCGCCAGCTCGCCCTCGAAGCCGAACACACGCCGGATCAGCGGGCTGGTGCGTAAGCTGAGCGGCTTGTCCTCCTGGATCTCGCCGCTCTGGCGTATGGCATCGATCGGCGAAACTCGTGCGGCGCGCCGGGCGGGAATCCAGGCCGAGAGCAGGATAGTCGCTGCGGAAAACAGCATCGTCAGTCCGAGCACCACCGGCGAGACCACCAATGGCAGCCCCTGCTCCGCGTCAGCGATCAATTGCGCGACGAGTCCCTGGGTGAGCTTGAGCAGGATCGCCACTCCTGCGATCGCTCCCAGGATGCCGAGCGGGATGCCGAGCGTCGCGATGACGCCGGCTTCGATCAGCACGATACGGCGAATCTGGGCCGAGGTTGCGCCCACGCTGGCAAACATGCCGAACTGCTTCTTGCGCTCCCCGATCGAGATAGCAAACGCGTTGTAGATCACAAATGCCGAGCCACACATAATCAGAGCGATGAGCGTGGCGAGGATCGCCAGGAAGAAGCGCACGTAGTTTGCACGAGCGCTCGCGCCCATCCAGCTCAGCAGATCCTCGTTGTAGGCGATGCTTTCCGGGGTTGGCTGGCCGTCCGGTCCCGTGCTCACCTCCAACCCGGCGCGCTTTGCGATCTCCGGCGCGCTGGTGTAGATGCTGTGCGGATCGTGGGCCAGGATCGCGACATCCACGCTGTCTGCGGCGGTCAGCTGCGCCGGGTCGAGAAACGTCAAGGCCGGAAAATCTGCGGGCATGCTGGTTTCATTGGATAGCGGCACCATCACGCCGACCACCGTGTAGGTTTTGGAGACGGACGGGGTAAAGCTTTCGCCATCTTGCAGCGCGACATATTCTTCGCCGCCCCAGGCCTTGACCAGTTCGTCGTGGTTGGGAATATTGCGCTGGCCAAACGTCACCGGCAGTGTGGACCCCGGTTTCAAGCCAAGGCCAGAGTCCTCGACCATCACCCCGGAAACGAGCAGCTCATCCGCGCTTTGCGGCAGGCGTCCAGAGATCAGCCTGATCGAGTGGTTTTGGAATGAGCGCGCGTCATAGGCCGTGATGTACAGGTAGGGCCTGGTTGTGTTTTGGCTGCCATAGGTGGCGTTGCCGAGCCAGGTGCTGAACATCGATGTTTGGACGGCGCTGTTTTCGGTGATATCTTTCGCCCTGGCGTAGGGCACGGCGCGGAACCGGGCGTGCCAATTTCCCGCCATAAAGATCTCGTGGTCGATCATTACCTGCTGGAAGCTGACGCCCAGCAGGAACACGCCGCAGATCAGGGCCGAGGACAGGATCACTCCCAGAATGGTTACTGCTGTACGCTTCCGATTCAGTCGCAGGTACTTCAGGGTGTACGTCGTCAGAATGCTCATGCCGGCACCGCCTCGTCGCGCACGATGCGCCCGTCGCCGAATGTGATGATGCGGTCGGCGTGCCGGGCAATGTCGCGGTCGTGGGTCACCAGGATCAGCGTTTGTTGGTAGCGCTGGTTGGAAAGCTTGAGCAGCGTGATGATCTCTTTGGAATTGGCGCTATCCAGGTTGCCGGTCGGCTCGTCGGCCAGCACCAACGCGGGGGTATTGATCAGCGCCCGGCCAATCGAGACGCGCTGCTGCTGCCCGCCGGATAGCTGGTTGGGCAGATGCCTGACGCGGTCGGTGAGCCCCAGCGTGGCGACGATCTCCTTCAGCCGCGCCTCGTCCAGGCCGCGCTCATCCAGGAGCAGCGGCAGGGTGATATTCTCTTCGACACTGAGGATCGGGATCAGGTTGTAGAACTGGTAGATCAGGCCGATCTGCCGGCGGCGGAAGATCGCCAGCTTCGTTTGATCGAGGGCGCAGATGTCGGTGCCGTCCACCAGCACCTGGCCGGAGCTGGGCGTATCCACGCCGCCCATGATGTGCAGCAGCGTCGATTTGCCCGAGCCGGAAGCGCCGACGATCGCCACGAACTCGCCTTTTGCCACGCTGAAGCTGACGTTATCGATGGCCTTGATCTGCGTGTCGCCGTTTCCATATACCTTTGAAAGGTTTTGCACCTTGAGGATTTCCACGTTATGCCTCCAAAGTATCAAGTACCGCTAGACGAGCTCGCCCGACGCGTTCTCCCGCATGCGCGCGTCGATCTTTACCGCTGCATCCTTGGATCGTGTGTAGGGTCGGCGTATATAGGTGGACAGCCGTGATCGCTGGCGTCGGGGCGCAGCTCGTAGTGCCAGGGTTCGTTGCGGTAGATCTGGCACAGCCCGTATTCCGCGCCGTGCTCGGACAACCACGCCGTGGCATCGGA
>JAFAYS010000975.1 GCA_019240175.1 Chloroflexota bacterium
GACTGAGCAGCAAAAACAGCCAGAAGCGCTTCCAGGCCTGCCGATCCAGCGCGTCGAGCATCCAGAGCAGCAGCGGCATCGCCAGCGTGTCGCCGTGGAAATCGAAGAGGATCGCCGAGACCGCCGTGGGATAAAGCAGGTAGCCCAGCGCAAAGGCCAGACTGGTTCCGGCGGCAAAGCGGCGGCCCGCCAGGTAGTAGACCGGCAGCGCGCCCGAGACCGCCAGCAGCGCCTGGCCGATCAGCAGCACCTGCGGATCATTCCAGAGCCGCATCAACGGCACGAAGAGCGCGTAAAACAGCTCGACATGCAGCGCCAAGCGGCTCATCTGGCCGTCGCGGTAGGTGAACGAGAACGGCTGGCCACGGTTCACACTGGCGATCGCCTGGGCCATGTTGCCGAGATCGAACATGCCGCTGTTGTAGCCAAGATAGCGCGCGGCGCTGAGCCAGCACCACAGGCCGCCACACAGCAGCAGCGCCGCCCACAGCGCGATCTCAACCCAGATATTGCGCGCGATCGCGCTGCGAACACGAAAACCGGCGCTACTCTGCTCCTGAGCGCTCAATGCCACGGACAACCTCCACTCGTTGATAAATCCAGGCCAGGGCCACCGCCAAAAATTCGCCGCAGGTCAGCACCAGTCGAAACAGCAGGCTGCCCACGATCGCGACCGGCAGCGGATACACCGACGCCAGCAGCGCCGTCAGAATCGCCTCGCGCACACCGAGGCCGCTGGGCGTGAAAATACTCAAAAACCCGATCGCCCAGGCCAGCGCCGCCGCACCGAGCACAAACGGCAGCTCGGCAGCGCGAATCGGCGTCAAGCCCCAGAGCACAGCGTAGAGCGCCAGGCCAGCGCAGAGCATTGCGCTGCTGTAGGCGACAAGCAGGCCCAGCATATCGCGATAAGAGTAATGCCAGGCCAGCTCGGGCCGCTTGGCTCGGTGCGCCGCCCAGGCCAGGATACGGCCCAGCACGGCGGGATGGATCAGGATCAGGCCGAGCGGCACCAGCAGCAGCAACGGTGCTTGTGCCAGCGGCACCACAACCCAGAAAGGCAGCGTCAGGCCAAAGATCGCCAGCGCGCCGAGCAGCGTAAGCACCTGCTCGATCGTGGCGCTGCTGAGCACCTGCGCAGCGGGAATTTTCAGCTGCTCGGCAAAAGCGACGCGGCTGAGAATATGCCAAACATTCCCTGGCAGATAGCGCGTGCTCATCGAGTATAGCCAGACGCGGGCAGATGTCCACAGCGAGGGGGCGCGCTCGCTACCGGCGATATGTCGCAGCAGCAGCGCCCAGCAGAGGCCCAGGCCGCCGAAATAGATCGCGCCGCAAACCAGGCCCAGCACCAGTGCACCAGGCGCGATCTGCCAGGAATACTGGCGCAGCGTCGTCAGATGATCGCGCAAAAACGCGGCCCAGGCGAGCAGCACAATCGCGCCGACGCCCAGGCCGAACCAGCGGGAGCGGATTACCCGACGCGGCAGAGCGCGAGTGTCCACGGGAAACTTTGCTGCCACTGCTCGACGTGGCTCTGCGAGGAGATGAAGCGCACGAACGCCCGCGACGACCAGTGATTAACATGGCCGGGATCGTTGCCCCAGGCGCGCACATTTTTGCCGCGCAGGAAGTTCGCACCACGGAAGAACGGCTCGTTGGGCACGCTCAGCAGCAGCCAGCGCCGGCTAACGCGGCACAGCTCGGCCAGGCCAGCGCCCGGCTGATCCAGATGCTCAAGCACTTCCATGCAGATTACCAGATCGAAGCTGCGATCGGGAAAAGGCAGCTCAAGCAGATCGCCGGCGACGAAGCTGCGCCGACGATTGATGCGGCTGGCGACCTGGAGCGCACCGTGGCTGCCGTCGAGACCAACAACCGACGCGCCGCTGTGCGCCAGCAGCTGGCGCATCGCAAAGCCCTCGCCGCAGCCCGCATCCAGGGCGGTTTTGGCATCGGTTTTGGCCAGCAGCCCGGCAGCGGTGTGATGGAAGCGATCCAGCAGCCAGCGCTGGACTGGATTCGGGTTGGTATGTTTGCGCAGGTTGCTGCTGGTGTAGCCCGGCGCGGAAGTTTCAATCTGCATGGATGTATTCCAATCTTGCACGATTATTCGCCGGTCTGGCTGCTGCCCAGAATCTGGCGCACGGAGTATTCATCGCCTGCGCGGTAGCTGCTGTTGCGCAGCATCTCGCCGACAAGACCCGTCGAGACGAACTGGAGGCCAGTGATCAGCAGCAGCACACCCAGCGTCAGCAGCGGACGATCGCCGATCGGACGGTTGCCCTGCAGCCAGAGCACCGCCAGATAGCTACAGATCACAAAGCCGAACAGCGTAAACAGCGTACCGATCGCGCCGAAAAGCCGCAGTGGCCGCCGTAGATAGCTGGTCAGAAACAGCACCTGGATAAAATCGAGATAGCCGCGGCCCAAACGTTTCGCGCCGAACTTGCTCTTGCCGTAGCGCCGCCGCGAGTGCACGACCGGCACCTCGGTCACGCGGAAGCCGCGCTGCTGCGCCAGCACCGGAATGAAGCGGTGCAGCTCGCCGTACAGCCGCAGATCCGCGACGACATCGTGGTTGTAGGCCTTGAAGCCGCAGTTGAAATCGTGGAGATGCACGCCGGTGATGCGCGAGACGACGGTGTTGAAAACCCGCGACGGCAGCGTTTTCGACAGCGGATCGTTGCGCTGCTTGCGCCAGGCCGAGACCAGATCGTAGCCGCCGTCGATCTGCGCTAGAAGCTGGAACATATCGCCCGGATCTTCCTGCATGTCGGCGTCGATCGTAACGACGGCCTTGCCACGCGCGATGCCAAAGCCGGCGTGCAGCGCGGCGGTTTTGCCGAAGTTGCGCCGGAACTGGATCACACGGACGCGTCCGTCCTGGCGCTGGATCTCGGCGCAGACCTGAAAGCTGCG
>JAFAYS010000984.1 GCA_019240175.1 Chloroflexota bacterium
AGGACGGCGACCGGCGGCGGATCGCTGGGCTGGCCGGCGATGCGGTCATGGTCGGCGACCAGATCGAGCACGGTGCAGTGCTCCGCGATCGCGGGCGGCACCGGCGTGCTGGACGCTGCGGTGGCCGTGACGATGATCCTCAGCTGAGCATCGGCGACGATGAAGGCCAGGCGCTCGGCGGGATAGGTCGGATCGAGTGGGACGTAGGCACCGCCGGCCTTGAGAATGCCGAGCACGCCGACGAGCAGCGCCAGCGAGCGGTCAACCCACAACCCGACCAGCGTATCGGGACCGACGCCGAGCGTGCGCAGGTGCTGGGCCAGCTGATTGGCGCGCCGATCGAGGTCATGGTAGCTGAGCTGCTGGTCGTCGGCGACCACGGCGACGGCCTGCGGCGTGCGCGCAGCCTGGGCCGCAAAGGCGATGTGGAAGACCTGCTCGGCGGGGTAGGGATGCGCAGTGGCGTTCCACGCGACCAGTTGTTGTTGCTGCTCGGCTGGGGTTAGCAGCGGTAGTCGGGCAATCGGCTGGTCGGGATCGGTCACCACGCCGTCGAGCACGCTCTGGAAGTGGCCAAGCAGCCGCGCCATCGTCGTCGCGTCAAACAGGTCGGTGTTGTATTCCAGCGTGCCGGTCAAGCCGTCGCTGGTCTCGCTCATAAGCAGCGTGATGTCGAACTTGGCCGTGCCGTTTTGTGCATCCACGGCCTCTAGCGTCAGGTCGGGCAGCCGTAGCGCCTGGGCCGGCGTGTTCTGCAGCACAAACATCACCTGAAAGAGCGCGCTGCGGCTGAGGTGACGTTCAGGCTGGATCGCCTCGACCAGGCGCTCAAAGGGCAGATCCTGATGGGCAAACGCGCCGAGCGCCATCTGCCGTACGCGGCCCAGGAGTGTGCGGAAGCTCGGATTGCCATGGAGGTCGCCGCGCAGCACCAGCGTGTTGACGAAGAAGCCGATCAGATCCTGGACTTCGGTACGCGTGCGATTGGCGATTGGCGAGCCGACGAGGATATCCGGTTGGCCGGTGTAGCGGAAGAGCAGCGTGTACCAGGCGGCGAGCAGCGTCATAAACAGCGTGGCCCCTTCGCGCTGGCTCAGTGTGTGGAGGGCCGGGCTCAGCGCGGGCGGGAGGCGAAACGGCAGGATCGTGCCCCGGAAGCTTTGCACCGCTGGGCGCGGTCGGTCGGTGGGCAGGTCCAGCACGGTCGGCGCGCCGGTGAGCTGCTGCTGCCAATACGCCAGCTGCGTATCCAGCACCGCGCCGGCCAGCCACTGGCGCTGCCAGACGGCAAAGTCGACGTACTGGATCGGCAGGTCCGGCAGCGCCGGCGCGTCGCCACGCGCGAAGGTCGGGTAGGTGAGGGCGAGCTCGCGGATCACGACGCCGACGGACCAGCCATCGGAAATGCTGTGATGCATGGTGACGAGTACAACATGGGCGGTGTCGGCCAGCTGGAGCAGCGTGACGCGCAGGAGCGGACCGCGCCCGAGGTCGAAGGGCTGCAGGGCCTCCTGCTCGGCGAGGTGGCGAGCAGCGGCCTCACGCTCGGCAACGGGGAGGTGGCGCAGGTCGACGGTAGGCAGGGCGACGGGTGCGGGCGGGGCGATGACCTGGACGGGCTGTTGGTCGCGGGTATGGAAGGTAGTGCGCAACACGGCGTGGCGGGCGACAATCGCATCGAAGCTGCGCTGGAGCGCGGCCTGATCGAGGGCACCGGTCAGGCGCACGGCGGCAGGAATATTGTACAGCGGGCTGCCCGGCTCCAACTGATCCAGGAACCACAGCCGCTGCTGCGCAAACGACAGCGGATATGTGTCGCTGCGGGGCGCTAGCGGAATCGGTGACTGCCCTTCTTGTGTAACGGTCAACGCTTCCTGAAGCATAGCAAGCACTTCAGCTTTGTGCTCCGCCAGTGCTGTGCGTAGCTCGTCTGTTAGCGCACCTTTGGGTGCCTGAAAGCGCAGTCGGCCATCCTCAGCCCATAGCTTGATGTTCAGTCCACGGAGCCGCGCAAGAAGCTCGATCGTCGTCATAGCTCGCCTTCTTCTAGGGATTCGTCCACAGCGGCGAGCGGCACGGTGGCACTCTGCGCCATCCACTGGATCGTATCAATGATCTCGGCCACGCCCGCGATGGTGGGCGATGTGAACAGGTGGCGCAGCGGCAGGTCGACCTGGAAGGTGGTGCGCAGCCGGGCGATCAGCTGGGTTGCCAGCAGCGAGTGCCCGCCCAGCTCGAAAAAGTTATCGTCGATGCCGACCTGGTCCAGCTTTAGCACTTCCTGCCACAGTGCGGCAACCGTCTGCTCGGTGGGTGTGCGTGGCGCTGCAAAGATGCCTTCTAGCTCAGGCCGCCCGCGCTCGGGGGCGGGCAGGGCGCGCAGATTGATTTTGCCGCTGGTGGTCAGTGGTAGCTGGTCGAGCGTGATGAAGGTGCTGGGCACCATGTACTCGGGCAGCATGCTGCGCAGGAAGCTGCGCAGGTCGCGCGGCGTCGGCGTGGACTCAGGCTGCGGGACGACATACGCCACGAGTCGCAGGTCACCGGGCGTGTCTTCCCGCGCCATCACGACCGCCTCGCTCAGGGTAGGGCTGTGGCGTAGCACGGCCTCGATCTCGCCGAGCTCAATGCGGTAGCCGCGCAGCTTGATCTGCGTGTCGGCGCGGCCCAGAAACTCGATCGTGCCGTCGGGCAGCCAGCGCGCCAGGTCGCCCGTGCGGTACAGCCGTGCGCCAGGAGTTGGGCTGAACGGATCGGGCACGAAGCGATCCGCCGTGAGCTCGGGGCGGTTGAGATAGCCGCGTGCCAGACTCACGCCGCCCAGGTACAGCTCGCCCGCCACGCCGACCGGCACCGGCTGGCCCTGTCGGTCGAGAATATAGACGCTCGTATTGGTGAAGGGCGTCCCGATCGGCACGCCCTGATCGCCAGATCGTGCCGATGTGGTGGCATCATACCAGGTGCTATCGATGGTCGCTTCGGTGACGCCGAAGGAGTTGATCACTCGCGTCTCCGGACCACACAATTGGCGCACCTGTTCGAATTCTTGCATTGTCCAGCTATCGGAGCCGCAGATCAACACCCCGAGCGGGTCGAGCCGCCGGTTGGCCTCGCGGAGGTAGTGTAGCAGCGGACGCAGCACGGCAGGCACGAACTCGGCAATGTCGATCCCTTCGCGGTGGATCAGATCGGCGAGCTGATCAGGAGCCAGCAACAAGTCACGCGGGCACAACACCAGCGTGCCGCCGGAGCATAACGCCCGCGCCAGATCGCCGACGAAGACATCAAAGGTGACGTTCGCCATTTGTAAGTGGCGCTGGCCCGGGCGG
>JAFAYS010000990.1 GCA_019240175.1 Chloroflexota bacterium
TCTGCCGGAGACGACCAACGGCGAGCTTGAGCGCTACGAGGGCATGCTGATCACGATCCCCGAGACGCTCACGGTCGATCAGAACTTCTTCCAGGGCCGCTACGGCCAGGTCACGCTGTCGAGCGGCGGTCGGCTGTACAACCCAACTAACATCTACGATGCCGGCAGCCCGCAGGCGATCGCGCTGGCCGACGAGAACGCCCGTCGCCTGATCGTGCTCGACGACGCCAAGTCGATCCAGAATCCCAGCCCGATCCCGTACATTGGCGCGGACAACACGCTGCGCGCCGGTGATACCACGCCTGGCTTGACGGGTGTGCTGGATTTCGGCCCGATCAACTCGGACACCAACATTCGTGATTACCGCGTCCAGCCAACGATCACGCCGACCTTTGCGCGCACCAACCCGCGCACGACTCAGCCGCCGTCGGTGGGCGGCAAGCTGAAGGTCGCCAGCTTCAACGTGCTGAACTACTTCACCACGATTGATCAGGCGGGCGCGTCGTGCTTCCCCGGCGGCACCCGCAGCGATTGCCGCGGCGCTGATAGCGCGGCTGAGTTCACCCGCCAGCGCGACAAGATTCTTGCGGCGCTGGTGGCGATCGACGCCGATGTGGTCGGTCTGATCGAGATCGAGAACAACGGCGCGACCGCAGTCAATAACCTGGTGAGCGGCCTCAACGCGGCGACGGCTCCCGGCACCTACGCGGCAGTTCCCGATCCGGCTCCGATCGGTCAGCCCGGCGATGATGCGATCAAAGTCGCGCTGATCTACAAGCCAGGCAAGCTCACGCGTGTCGGTAACTCGGCCAGCAGCAACGATTCGATCTTCGATCGACCGCCGGCGGCGCAGACCTTCCAGGAGATTAGCTCCGGCGAGAAGTTCACGGTGATCGTTAATCACTTCAAGTCCAAGGGCAGCTGTCCGTCCAGCCCTAGCGACCCGAACGCCGATCAGGGCGATGGTCAGGGCTGCTGGAACGCCAAGCGCGTCGAGCAGGCCGAGGCGCTGCTGGGCTTCATCAACGACCGCATCGAGGCCGTCGATGATACCGATGTGCTGGTGATCGGCGACCTGAACGCGTACGGCGAGGAAGATCCGATCAATACACTGACTGCGGGCGGTCTGGTCAACCAGGTTGCGCTGCGCGTGCCGCTGGCTGAGCGCTACTCGTACGTCTTCGACGGTGCGGCTGGCTACCTCGATCACGGCCTGTCCACGCAGAGCGCGAGCAGCCAGGTCTCCGGTGTGACGTACTGGCACATCAACGCGGACGAGCCGTCGGTGATCGACTACAACACCGAGTTCAAGCCGCAAGATCTGTACGCGCCGAATCCCTACCGCTCGTCGGACCATGATCCGGTGATCATCGGGCTCAACCTTGGCAACGTGCACTACGTGTACCTGCCGATTGTTGCGAACTAAGGCAGAACAAAGAACAAAGAACAGAGAACAAACCGCTCAATAGCATCAATACTCGGTTCTTTATTCTTTAGTAGCTGTTCTTGATATAAGTTCGTCTCAGCGGCCTCTGCTCGGTTTCGGGCGGAGGTCGCTGCGTTAAAACGAGAACCAAGAACCAAGAACAAAGAAGAACCAAGAACCGGAGAGAACAAAAGAAGTACCGCTATTCCCCTTCTCCTGTCGCAACGGGAGAAGGGGTTAGGGGATGAGGGCCAACGGGTGAGGGCCTGAGTTGCTGCACATCTTATACTGGTAGGTGATCTCAGGAGGCAGCCGATGACAGAGAAGCACTTGCTGGTCGAAGATCAGCCAGCGGAGCAGGATCTAGAGTTCCTGGAAGATCAGATCAATCGCTACAACATGGCGCAAGTGGCGGCTTTCGATGCGCGGCGACTCGCGATCTTTGTGCGCGATGAGCAGCAGATCATCATTGCAGGCATTTCTGGCTATACCTGGGCCGGCATGTGTGAGATCCAGTTTTTGTGGGTCGCCGCTGAGCTGCGTGGACAAGGCCACGGAGGCCGTCTGCTTGAGGCAGCGGAGCAGGAGGCGCGCGATCGCGGCTGCCAGATCGTCATCCTGAACAGCTACAGCTTCCAGGCTCCCGGCTTTTACGGGCAGCGCGGCTATAGCCTGGTCGGCCAGATCGACAACTGTCCGCCCCATCACAGCAACTCTTATTTCAAGAAAATGTTGAGCGCTGCCGAGTAACGCGCGATCTTGAGCGACAGCATTGTTGCTTGAGGCGGATCGTCTGCAACAACCGTAGCGGTACGGTGGTCAAATCGGAGTAAATCGAGGAATTTTTGGGTAAATAAAAAACTCCTCGCATTGGAGGAGTTTGAGTGGTGGGCGATACAAGATTCGAACTTGTGACCTCTACGATGTCAACGTAGCGCTCTAACCAACTGAGCTAATCGCCCTCACGACGGCGGGGATTGTAGCATACTTCATGCGGTTGTGCAAGGCGCAAAGGAGAATCGATTGATGTCTGGAATTCTTGTGATTGGGCTGGTTTTGTGCGGTCTGGTCCTGCTGGCGACGCTGGGCCTCGGCTTGATCACGCTGCTGATCAAGCTGGGCGTGATTGTGCGTGAGGCGCAGAAGCCGCAGTATCTCGATGCGGGCGATTACAGCATTAACCAGGGCCGCGAGGTGACCGCCGAAGATCGCCGCCGCTCCGAGTGATCCAGCTTATTGGGCAGCGATCGCCAGCGCTAGCCGCTGTAAGAGCGGCCCTTCCAGGTCACACCCTGGCCGCGCAAGATGCTCAAGAAGGCCTGACCAGCCAGCAGAAAGTAGCAGAGCGTGCCAAACGGGTAGAGCAGCGCCCAGATTGGGCTCAGGCCGTGTAGGCGTCGGACGACATAGCCCCAGTAGCTCAGCGTCAGAATCAGTAGCCCGAGGCCGCAGATCAGCAGCGCGCCGCTTTCGGGCCGTCCCAGCACTGCTAGCAGCAGACCAGCCGCAATCAGTGTCAGCGGCCCAAACGCCAGCAGCGCCTGACGCGCGCCGCCTATCCCGGAGCGCAGCGTGCCGCCGGCACGATAGCCGGCCATCGCGTTTTTGCGCAAGCCCTCGGCGACTTCGCTAAAGCGCGTGTACATACGCACGCGCATCAGCTCGGGGCCGCCGACCGCCTCCATGCGGTAGCCCGCGCCTTTGATCGTCTGGGCTAGCCGCACATCTTCCAGCACCGAGTCGCGAACCGCGCGGTGACCGTCGACGGCGAAGTAGGCTGAGCATCGCACGAGGATGCACTGGCCATTCGCCAGCGCCAGCGACGAGCGTGGATCATTGACGCGATCGATCGGATAGACCGCCTGTATCAGGCCGATGAACGGCGGCATCAGCACGCGCTCCCACCAGCTGCCCAGCTCCAGCAATGGCAGCAGCGTCAGCAGATCGAGATGCCGGCTGTGCGCGTAGTCAAACAGCGTTGCGATCATGCCCGGCAGCGGCGCGGTGTCGGCGTCCAGGAACAACAGCCACTCGGCGTCGCTGGCCTGAGCTGCCTGCCAGCAAGCCCAGCATTTGCCAGCCCAGCCTTGGGGCAGCGCGGCTCCCGCGATCACCCGCAGCCCCGGCAATTGCGCGCCGAACGAGCGCACAACCTCGGCAGTGTTATCGGTTGAGTTGTCGTCCAGCACTAGGATATCGAGATGCGGCAGCTGTTGGGCGGCGAGACCTTCCAGGCAGCGCTCAATGCGACCGGCCTCGTTGCGCGCCGGGATAATCACCATGAGCGACGGCGTGTGCTCTGGTTGCAGACGCTCCGGCGCGAGCAGCGGCACACGATTAGCGCTTTGCAGGTCGCGGATGATAATAGCGAGAAACAGCAGGCTCAACAGCACCAGCGCGGCGATCAGCATGAGGCCAGCACCTCGCGGGCGCGATCGGCATCGCGGGCAATTTGCGCTTTAAGCTCGTCGATGCCGCTAAACTTTTGCTCACCGCGCAGCCGCTCCAAAAACATCACGCGCAGCCGCTGATCGTAGAGATCGCCGCTCCAATCCAACAGATGCGCCTCCACGGTGCGATTCAGCACGCCAAAGGTTGGCCGCACGCCGACGTTGGTAACGGCGTTATGCACGCTGCCGTCGGGCAAGATCACGCGGCAGGCGTAGACGCCGTCGGCGGGCAGCACATCGTGGCCGCCCACAGCAATATTCGCGGTCGGAAAGCCGATCGTACGTCCGCGCTGATCGCCGCGCACCACGGTTCCCGCGATCATAAAGGGCCGCCCCAGCAGCTGTGGCACGTCGGCCACCTGGCCCGCATGTAACAGTTCCCGCACGCGCGTGGCGCTGGCCGCGCTGCCATCGATAACCAGCGGCGCGATCGGATGGACGCTGTAGCCCAGGCGCTGGCCGATCGCCACCAGCACTTCGATCGTGCCCTGCGCGCGATAGCCCAGCCGAAAATCCGGGCCGACCCACAGCTCGCGCAGGTTGACCCGCTCGCAGATGCGGGCCATAAACTGCTCGGCGGTCAGGCTCATCAGCTCCTTATCAAAGGCCAGCACGATCAGATCGTCGATGCCGGACGCAGCCAGCAGCTGGCGGCGCTCGTCTTCCGGTGCGAGATACACGCGCTCGTGCTGCGGCTGAAGCACCAGCGTCGGATGCGGATCAAAGGTCAGCGCCACGCCGCGACCACCCAGCGCGCGCGCGCGGGCCACAACCTGCGCCAGCAGATGGTGATGGCCGTGGTGCATGCCGTTGAACTTGCCGATGGTCAGCACGCTCGGCTCGGCGATAGTGACCTGTTCCAGTGAATCATGTATTTGCATAGCGTTCCAGATTCAATAGGCTGAATGGATTCTATTGTACGCGATCCAGCACCTCGCCCGCATCATTCGATCGGTTTAGCGCATGCAACTTTTGGCGCAACATGATCGTGGCGCAATCCTTGCAAGATTACTTGTATGAAACGCCCTTTACCTGAAAAAACACCCGATGGACGCTACATTATCGTCGATGGCCGGCGCTGGCGGGCGACCGATCCGTCGCTGACGCCCGAGCGACGCCAGGAGCTGGTCAACGAGCTGATGCAGGCTCGCCGAGATGTTGGCCGTGCCAAACGCCTGCACGACGCGGAGCTTGAGCGCGATGCCCGCCAGCGGGTTCATGCCGCGAAGGTCGCGCTGGGCGAGCGTGGCAAGCCCTGGTGGGAGCGCGAATCGGACTCCAAGCCGCCACAAGATCAGTAGTTTTTAGTCTGCAAACCCAGATGTTCCCGCTATCAGCTCACGATCGCTTGAGCTGTTCAATCATCTATACACGCCGCGAGCTTCGTAGATTCATTTAAAGATGATCGCGAACTTCCGCGACGTCGATCATAGCTTTTATGCGCCTACGCGCTAGATTGTTCAGGTTTATGAGTAGCTACCCAACTCCGCATCAATCAGCCCACTCGCCCAATCTTCCACCACTCGCGCGGCAAACAGTCGGCGCGGTGATTGTGCACGGCTTTACCTCGGATCAGCGCGCGATCGAGCCGCTGCGCCAGATTGCCCATGGGATGGGCTTTGTGACTGAAACGCCGCTGTTGCGTGGTCATGGCGGCCATTACCGCGATCTGCGTGGCGTGCGCTGGCAGCATTGGCTTGACGACATTGCGGCGGCGCGATCGCGCTTGGAGCAGCAGGTTGATCAAGTTGTGCTGATAGGCTTTTCGATGGGCGGCTTGCTCACGCTGGCCTCAGCGGCGCAGCAGCCGGACGGCATCTCCGCGATCGTCGCGCTGGCTCCGGCGATCCGCATCGCGCATCCACTCGCACCGATCGCCTGGATGGCGCGCGGCTGGATGCCCTACGTGCCGATGGGCAAAGGTGTGGCTTACAGCGATCCCAAGCTGGCCGCCGGCGACGAAAGCTATCACCGGCTGGCGGTCGATGCGTTCTGCTCGTTCTACTACGCGACTCGCCGCGTCGAGCGCATGCTGCCCAACATCACCGCGCCGATCTTTGTGGCGCACTCCCGCCGCGACCGCGTGATTCGCCCGCATTCCTCGCAGATTGTCCACGACCGCGTCAAATCCGCCGACAAGCAGTTGGTCTGGTTCGAGCGCTCGGGTCACGCGCTGCTCGACGACTGTGATTCGTGCGAAGTGCTGACACACGTGCAGGGCTTCTTGCAAACGCGGCTGGGAGTGGGTTTATAAGAGCGATCGAATTTCAGGCTTATATCCAGCAAGGCAGAATTGAAATTCCTGAAGAATATCAGGATCGTGTCAAAGGGCATGTGCGTGTCATCATTCTTGCAGATGAGGTTGAAGATGATGACGACATGATCGGGTTTTTGCTCGATCATCCCTATCAGATCGACTCCTTGACACCGCTTACACGCGATGAGATTTATGAACCCTACATGCCGCCGATCTCTTCGGCCTCGCGCGCTCGCAGCGAAGGCGTGCGCTGATCTTTCACGATCGCGGCAGGCTCCTCGCGCAGGGCATCCTGGATCCGCTCCAGATGCTTGGGCAGGATCTGCCACTGCGCCAGATCCTCGGGTGCAACCCACTCATGCTGATCGGCTTCGTCGGAGGGCTGGGGTGAGCCGCCGGTCACGCGCGCCTCAAAGGTCAGCACGATCTCGTGCTTCTGCGGCTTGGAGTAGACACCAACCAGCCGCCCGGCCTCAACCTCAAGGCTGGTTTCTTCGCGCACCTCGCGCACCAGGCCCTCAGCTGCTGACTCGTGGGGCTCGACGCCGCCGCCGGGCAGGTTGAACCAGCCGCTATCGGTCCGCCGTGAGATCAGCACTCGTCCCTGATCGTCGCGAATGATCGCAAACGCGCCCACACGATGCGTCGGTTTGTGAATCTTATCTGCCATGCCTAGCTCCTTTGGGCCGTGTTAGCCGCTGACATCAAAGCCAAGAATATCGACGCGCGACCGCGAGACCATAATCTTATCGCCGACGGCAAACTGCTCTTTGCCCAGCTTCGCAGCCAGATTGTCGGCGGTGACATGCGTGCGCACACCGATCGTGCCGTCGCCGACATCCAGCACCAGTTCGGTGTAGAGCGAGTCGTACGGCAGATGTCCCTGCTCGACCTCCCAGCTTGGCACCGCCACCACCGATCCATAGGCCTCCGGCATCGTGGTCATGCCGCTGCGATTGTGCGGCTCCGTCCAAATGCCTTGCCGCGATGTGCCGGGTGGCTGGAGCTCGACGCTTGAAAGCAGGAAGACCAGCTTGACCAGGCCCGCGCGGCCCTCAAGTTCGGGATCGACAATGTGATGGCGATCGACGACGCCGATCGAGATCCCGCCGGCGAGCTTGAAGATCAGCAGTGGCAGGTAGCGCCGTCCGTCAGGATGCAAATTTCCCTGCACGTAGCTGTCAAAGGTGGCCGGCAGCGCGACGCGATCGAGGAGTGGAAATCGTGGCATATAGCTTCCTAGTGTCCGAGCGCATCGACGCTGTTTTGACGACCGTGCCAGGTTGCGCGCCAGGCGGCAAGATATTTTAGCAGCTCATGGATGCGCTGAACCCGCTGCTTCATGCGTGGCTCTTTGACCTTCCACTGGCCGGTGATCTGCTTGATCACAAGCTGCGAGTCGCCGCGAATGTCGAGGTACACAGCGCCGGGATCGCGCGCACGCAACAAGATCGCCTCAAGCGCCGCGATCAGCGTGTCGTACTCGGCCTCGTTGTTGGTGTAGTTGGGGCCAAATTGAAGCCGCTTGGGCTCTTCGAGTCTGCCCTCGACTGTCAGCCGATACGAGCCGTAGCCATCGCCGGGGTTGCCGATGCTGCCGCCGTCGAAGACCAGCGTGATCGGGATTGCGCCAGGCGGCAAGTTGGGCTGCTGCTCCTGCTTGGGCGCGGGCGCGACAGGCTCTGGCTTGACATACAGATCATCAGTCAGGGTAAAGGTCTCGCTACAGCATGGGCAGCGAACCAGCGGTGCATTTGATTGTTTCATAGGCCTATTGTACCGCAGCTACTCGTTGGATAAGCAAATGCTGTGCGGTTGTTCAAACCCTAGCCGGCGCATAATCAAGGCGGTCGGCTCCTGCCTGCAGCTAGTTAATCAAGGATTGCGTGGTGTAGGACCAGCGGTTTAGGCAAATCGGTAGCTAGAGCAGTGTGGGAATGGTAAGCTACGCGGTTATCTGTTTGTTCCCTCTAGATCGTACGCATGTCAATCAAGCGTTGGCGTGCGGTACTGCAAAGCTTCCGCAAGCACCAGCAGATAGTTTATTCGGACGGAGAGGAGCCCTGGATGAACAGTCAAGCAGCACCGCCTGACGATCCCCGGATCGCCGCGATTCTTGCAATGCTTTCCCAGCTTCGAGCAGGAGATTGGTCGGCTCGTGCGGCGGGGTCAGGCCATGACGATCGGCTGGATCAGGTCATCGAGCAGCTGAATCGCCTTGCCGAAGATCTGGCTGCGCAGCATGCGCGCTGGGCCGAGAACGAGCGACGATTCGAGGAGTTGCTGGATGTGATCAGCAGCATCGCCGTGCTCGATTTCACCAAGAAGGCCTCGGTGGGCGATGAAGGCTCGGTGATGGATGCGATCGCCTTTGGCCTCAACGAGCTCGGCCATGAGCTGGCTATGTCTACGGTTTCGCGCGCCCATGTCGACAATATCATCGAGTCGATGCGCGACGCTCTGGTCGTCGTCGATGAGCAGGGCAGCATCAAGACCGTCAACCGCGCGGCGCTCCAGCTGTTCGGCTATAAGAAACAGGCGCTTGTCGCTCAGCCCGTCGCGTTGCTGTTTACGGACGCCCAGGCTACTCGGCAAGTCCTGAAAGCGATGATCAGCCAGGCTGATGCCAGCACGTTGGAGACCAGCTGCCGTACCGCCGGTGGACACGTGTTTCCGGCCTCTGTTTCTGCCTCCGCCCTGCACGCTGTCGGCGATATGCAAGGGATCGTCTGCACGATCCGTGATATAAGCGAGCGCAAGGAAGCTGAGGAAGCGCTGCGCCGGAGCATTGCGCAGGAAGAAACGATCCGCGCGCAGGCGGCCATTCTCGCCGAGCTGTCAACGCCGTTGATCCCGATCAGCGATCAGGTCGTGGTGATGCCGCTGATCGGCACGCTCGACTCGCAGCGCGCGCAGCAGGTGCTGGAATCCCTGCTGCAGGGCATCGCCGCGACCCGCGCCGAGATCGCGATTCTGGATATTACCGGCGTGCCGATTGTTGATACGCAGGTGGCGAACGCGCTGATTCAGGCGGCCAAGGCGGTTAAGCTGCTGGGCGCGCAGGTGATCCTGACCGGCATTCGGCCTGAGGTCGCCCAAACCCTGGTCGGCTTAGACATCGATCTGCGTGATGTGCTGACGCACAGTACGCTCCAGAGCGGTATCGCCGCAGTGCTGGGCAGCGGACGCTAGTTCAAGCCAGAAGCGTAGGGTTGCGCACAACGCAGCTTGTTTCGCTGGCGCTTGAAACAAGCAGGAGCAGCCGATTATGGAAGCTGAAGAGATAGTTATACGCACTTCGACCGTCCGCATGGAGTCGCAGGGGCTGGTGCGCATTACGCATCATCCTGGTGCGGTGCAGACTTTGGACGATGCCCAAGCAATTGCAGCGGTCGTCAATACTTTGATGCAGGGCCAACAGGGCAAATTGTTGATTGATATGCGCCGGATCAAGTCACAGGATCGCGAGGTCCGCGAGTATTACACGCAGCAAGGATACACGATCGGCTTGCAGGCGGTCGCGATCTTGATCGGCTCGCCGGTCAGTCGAGTGATCGGCAATTTGTATATCGGGTTCAATAAATCCGAGATTCCGACGCGGCTCTTCACCTCGGAGGCCGAAGCGATCGCCTGGCTGCGGGAGCTTCCGCTCGCTGGCGGCGCTGATTCGAACCACTCGTAGGAGCAGTCGTTCATGGAAACGCACGAAGTCGTCACGCGAACCTCCACGGTTCGGATGGAAGCCGGCAGAATGATACGGATTACGGCCTTGCCGAACGTGGTGCAGACCCTGGACGATGCCAAAGGCGATGTGCAGATCTTTGATCAGCTCAGCCAGGGCCAGCCCTTCACGGCGCTGCTTGATATCCGACAGCTCAAGTCCCAGGAGCGCGAGGCGCGCGAGTTTTACAGCCAGCCAGGGCACACGCCAGGCCTGGTCGCGATCGCGATCTTGATCGGCTCGCCGATGAGCCGCGTGATCGGTAATTTCTTTATGGGCTTCAATAAATCGGAGATTCCGGCGCGGCTCTTTACCTCGGAAGATGAAGCCCTCACCTGGCTGGCAGCCTTTCCTGTCGCCGCCGCTCAGCCTCAGCCGCGATGAGTGTATCCGGTAGGGGCGCATTGCGATACGCCCCTACACCTTATCGCTTCTGCTTG
>JAFAYS010001148.1 GCA_019240175.1 Chloroflexota bacterium
AAGGCCAGCCCGAAGTATGTGTATGACGCGGCGATCAACGGTTTTGCGGCGACGCTGAGCCAGAGCCAGCTGAAGCAGCTTGAGAAGCACCCGGAAGTCGAGTATATCGAGCAAGACTCGGTGGTGACCGCGCAGTCGACGCAGTACAACCCGCCCTGGGGCCTGGATCGCATCGATCAGCGCAATCTGCCGCTCAACGGCACGTATAACTACAACGCCACGGCTCCCAATGTGAACGTTTATGTGCTCGATACCGGCATCGATCCTACTCATCCCGATTTCGGCGGACGCGCGATCGCGGACTATGATGCGCTGGGCGGCAACGGGATCGACTGTAACGGGCATGGCACGCATGTCGCCGGCATTGTCGGCGCGGCAACCTTCGGCGTGGCCAAAGCTGTGAAGCTGCGCGGCGTGCGCGTGCTCGACTGCAACGGATCCGGCTCGACGGCTGGCGTGATCGCGGCTGTGAACTATGTCCGGCTGTACGCGGTCAAGCCTGCCATCGCGAATATGTCGATCGCCGGCGCGGCAAATGCCACGCTCGATACCGTCGTCAATAATCTGGCCGACTCCGGCGTGTTTGTTGCCACGGCGAGCAGCGGGAACGCCTGCAATTCGTCGCCGTCACGTGCGGCCAAAGCTTATGCGGTCGCCTCGTCCGACATCACCGATAAAGCCGCGTCGTTTGCGAGCTATGGCAGCTGCGTCAAGCTGTACGCTCCCGGCGTGAATATTCCTTCGACCTGGCTCAGCGGTGGCGTGCGCACGCTCTCGGGCGACTCAATGTCCGTGCCGCATGTCGCGGGCTGCGCTGCCAAGTACAAGGCGGTCTACGGCGACGCTGCTAGTGTTACGGTTGGCAACTGGATCACCAGCAACGCGACGGTCGGTGTGCTTTCGAACGTTCCGGCAGGCACGCCTAACCGCCTGCTCTACTGCCCGATCTAATGTTGGCGCTGGGGCGCGGTCTAGTGATCGCGGTCCAGTTTCGATCATCACCCCCCGAGCTGCGTTTCCCGAAATCAGGAGGATTCTATGAAACGGTTGGCAGGATTGCTCGTGGCGGGTTTGATTGTTGTCGGCGGCACATTTGGCTCAGCCTCTGCCGCGCCCACCGATGGCGATGTCGGCGTCAACGCGCTGACTGATGTGTCGGCGTATGTGATCGGCAGCGGGATTTACACCGCTCACAACGACTTTGCCGGTCAGGCTTTAAATGCCTACGATCCGATCGGCGGCCCAATTTGTAACGGTCAGGGCACCCACACCGCCAGCGTGATCGGCGGCATGGTCTATGGCGAGGCTTTTGGTGTCAGGCTGCGCGGCGTGCGTGTGGGGGATTGTGGCCTCGGCCCCGGGCTTATGACGGGCATCAGTTGGACTACCAACAACGCCGTCCATCCGGCGCTCGCCCATATACCGATTGTCGGTTCGGTGAATGCAGCCCTCGATGCAGCAGTGACGAATATGGTGGCGAGTGGCGTCGTCACGGTCGTGCCGGCGGGCGACAGTAACGCCGATGCCTGCAGCTTCTCACCGGCGCGCGCCTTCCCAGCGATCACCGTCGGCTCGTCTACGAACACGAATGTCAAATCATCATTCTCGAACTTTGGCACCTGCGTCGATGTGTACGCACGCGGCCAGAGTGTGACGGCAGCCTGGAACGGCAGCCCCACTGCGACTGCCACACTTAGCGGCACCAGCGTTGCGGCAGCGGATGTTGCGGGTTGTGTGGCAAAGGATCTTGGCATAAATATGACCGCCACGCCGGCGCAGGTCCACAGCTGGGTGATCGCCAATGCGCCGCTGGTGGGCGGTATTCGCATCTTTACCTGTCCGCTGTAATGCTTGCACTGGGCCGCGTGCGATCGCGGCTCAGCTTCGACTCTCGCCCCCCGAGCTGCGTTTCCCGAAATCAGGAGGATTCTATGAAACGGTTGGCAGGATTGCTCGTGGCGGGTTTGATCATTGTCGGTGGCACATTTGGCTCAGCCTCTGCCGCGCCCACCACCGGCAAAACGCTCGCCGAGCGCTATATTGTCACGCTGAAAGCCGACGCCAATCCCCGCGCGGTGGCGGCAATCGCGGGCGTCGATCCGCTCTACGTGTATGACGCGGCGCTGAACGGATTTGCGGCGAAGCTCAACCAGGGACAGCTGAACGCGCTGCGCCGGCACGCCAGCGTCGTCGCGATCGCGCCCGATAGCGAGATTCAGCTCGACAGCGCGGTCGTGAGCGATGAAACCAGCCAGACGCCGTCCACCGACACTATCGGGATCAGTTCGGCAGCGAATGTAACGGCGTATGTGGTCAGCACGGGCATCTTCGCGGCGCACACGGAGTTCGGCGGTCGTGCGGCGGTGGCGTATGATGCACTGGGCGGCAACGGCGCGGACTGCAACGGTCACGGCACATATACGGCTGGCGTGATCGGCGGCGCGCGCTATGGTGTTGCCAAGGATGTCAAGCTGCGCGGCGTGCGTGTGTTCGATTGCAATGGCTCTGGTACCAACGCGGGCGTGATCAGCGGTATCAACTGGATCGCTAACAACGGCGTCAAACCGGGAGTTGCCCATCTAGGCTTTGGCGGCGCGGCGAATACGACAATCGATTCAGCAGTGGTGAATCTGGTGAATCGTGGGATTGTTGTGGTCGTTCCGGCGGGCAGCAGTAACGCCAATGCTTGTAATTACTCGCCTGCACGCGTCGCCGTCGCGATCACGGTCGGTACTTCGACAATCAACAATACCAAGGCTCCCTTCTCGAACTACGGCCCGTGTGTCGATGTGTATGCGCCAGGTACGAACGTTACCGCAGCCTGGATCGGTAGCTCTACGGCGACCACCACACAGAGCGGCACGACCGTTTCGTCGGCGTATGTCGCAGGCTGTATCGCCAAGTATCTAGGTCCCAACCCAACCGCCACACCGGCACAGGTCCACAGCTGGGTGATCGCCAATGCGCAGCTTGTGGGTGATATCCGCATCTTTACCTGTCCGCTCTAATGTTGGCACTGGGCTGCGATTCCCGAGTCGCAGCCCTTTTTTTGGCGCACGCTTTTGGATAGCGTAGGAGCAATCATGCAGCGTTTTATCGGTCTTTTCGTGTGTGTGCTGGCGGCGCTGGGCGCGCTGTCGAGCACCTCGTTCGCGGCGGCCCCGGCACGGCTGATCCAGACCCAGGATCAGCGCAAAGCGATTGCCGATCAATATATTGTGGTGTTGAAAGACGGCCCGAGTATCAACGCCGGCTCGGTCGCGCAGTCGATCGGCGTGAGCCCCAAGTTCACCTACAGCGCAGCGATCAACGGCTTTGCGGCCAAGCTCACGCCGCGCCAGCTCAAGCAGCTTCAGCAGCACCCGCAGGTCGATTACATTGAGCAGGATGCCGAAATTTCGGCCCAGGTGGAGCAGCCTCAAGTTTCGCTCAAAACCACGCAGACCAGCGCGACCTGGGGCATCGATCGCATCGATCAGCCGAATCTGCCGCTCAATGGAACCTATGTCTACAATACCACTGCGTCGAATGTGACAGCCTATGTGATCGATACAGGTATTGCGAATTCGCACGTGCAGTTTAGTGGTCGTGCCGCGAGCGCGTATGATGCGTTGGGCGGTAACGGCGTCGATTGTCACGGCTTCGGTACGCATCTCGCCGGAACGATCGGCAGCATGAGCTACGGTGTAGCGAAAGGTGTGCGGCTGCGCGGCGTGCGCGTGTTCGACTGCTTTCGCAGTGGCACGATCTCTTCGGTGCTCGCCGGCATCAACTGGGTTACCGCCAACGCGGTCAAGCCGTCGGTGGCGATTTTCGGATCGTGGACCTCGTACAACGCCACGCTTAACAATGCGGCCTCCAACCTGGCCAACGCGGGCGTGTATGTGGCGCTGCCCGCTGGAGACAGCGGCGTGGATGCTTGTACCTACTCGCCTGGCAGCACAGTCGCTCTGATGACGGTCGGCGCGTCCAACAACACCGATACGCGGCCCTCCTGGTCGAACTATGGCAACTGCGTCGATCTTCATGCGCCGGGCGTGAGCATTCTTTCAACCTGGATCAATGGCGGCACGAATACGATCAGCAGCACTGCGATGGCAGCAGCACACGTCACGGGCTGCGCGGCCAAGTATAAGGCGACGTACGGCGATGTTCCGCAGTCCACGCTCAATCAGTGGTTGACGAGCAATGCGACGGTGGTAAACGGCATTCGCATTATGTACTGCCCGCTGTAACCTCGCGCTGGAAGCGTGAATCAAACAGGGCTGCATCGCGCAGCCCTGGGTAGGTTATTGCGTTAATCGTCATATACGTGGTACTCGCGATCGTGGCGCGCTTACAGCTCCGGGAGCAGACCCAGCGCCCGCAGCAGCCCGGCTGTGTCCCAGATGGTGCTGCCGTGGATTACTCGGCCTTTTTCGATCCGCAGCAGCGACACGCCGCGCACACAGATGCGTCTGCCGGTCGGCGGGATGTGCATCAGCGCGCCGCGATGCGTGCCGGTCATCGTCCAGGCGAGCGCCGCGCGGTTGTTCTCGATGATCGTCTCGCCGGTGAAATGCAGATCGGGAAATGCCCGAATGTAGCTGGCCAGCACGCGGCTGCGCTCCTGCGGCCCATGCTGGGGCCGCGCCTGGCCAACGTCCTCGCCTACATAGTCGGGCGCGTAGAACGTTTCCACACGCTCGATATCGTGGGAGTTCCAGGCCGCCAGCAACTCGGCGACCAATCCGGCGATCTGGCTGGGCATAGCCGCCTCCTGCTCGCTCGGCGCATCTGTTAGCAAATGGGGGTAAAGCATCAGCGTAACACTCCCGCCTGGACGATCGCCTGAGCTGTGATGATCATGCCGGCAGCAGTCACGATCACCGCGCTAGCGACCGGCAGCCCACGCAGGCCCAGGCTCAAGCGCTGTCGCCTGCCCGCGCCCAAGCGATCGATCCAGCGTTTGCCGTGCACAAACAGCAGCCCGACGCCGGTCAGCACGCCGGCTAGCCCCACACTAAACATCACGATTAGCAGCAGCCCGAGACCGATCCGTCCCAGCGAGATCGCGCTGAGCATCACCACCAGCGCCGATGGACACGGGATCAAGCCGCCGGAAATGCCGAGCGCCAGCAGGCTGCGCCAGCTAACAGACGAGCCATCTGCGCCGGGAATGGCATGCGTGTGCCTGTGACCGCCGTGAGTGTGCGTCAGGTGCTGACTACCATCGTGATCGTGCGTATGGTCGTGATCGTGATGATGATCGTGATCGTGCGTGTGGTCGGAGGTATGAGCGCTCATACCCGTGCCGCGCAGCGCGACGATCCGCTGGCGCAGCAGCGACAAGCCCAGCGCTACGACCAGGCCGCCCGAGATGATGCCAAGCCACGGGTAGAGCTGCTCCGGCAGAATGTAGCGCGAGGCGTAGAGCGTGATCAATCCCAGCGCGAAGACGCCGATCGTGTGGGTTGCCGTGACGGTCACGCCGAGAAAAAGCGCGTGACGAGCGGTGCCGCGCGAGCCGATCAGGTAGGCCGCGACGATCGTTTTGCCGTGGCCGGGCGAGAGCGCATGGACCGCGCCGAGGCCCAGCGCGGAAAGCAGCGCCACCAGCAGCACCAGCGGGCTTAGCTCCTCGGTCGTGATCAGCGCGGCCAGTCGATCGTTGGGCTGGGCTGCGATGACGGACGGCTGGCTGCGCTCGCCCGAGGCGGCGGCGCTGCCCGGCGCGATCACCAGCTGGGCGGCGCGAATATCCAGCGGGCTGGCCAGCATATCCTCGGGATAAGTGCGCAGCTCGTCGCTAACGTCGGCGCTGGGCGCGCTGGTGCTGACAAATCTGGCTCCCTCGGCGGGCTGCACGACGATCTCATGCCAGCCCAGCCGCTCGGCGTAGTTGCGATCTTCATAGGCGATCGCGCGCTGGGCGTTGGCTTCCAGCTCCGGCAATTCGGCCACGAGCCGCAGCGTGATACGAGTGGTCGGCAGTCCCGCCTGGCCTAGCGGAAACTCGATGCGCTGATCGACGGCCTGGAGGGTGTGCGTGCGACCATCGATCGTCAGGCGCAGTCCGTCGCGCAGTGTGGGCACGAGCTTTTGGAGATACGTGCGCTGCACGTCGGCGTCGGGCAGGGAGCCGCCAAACGCTTGATAGGTAGGAATCTCCGCGAGATCGACAATGTAGAACACGTCGATCTGCGCGGCTCCGACAGCCAGGCGGCTGTACAGGTTGATCGTGAAGTTGCCGAGCGGATGTGCCGCCGCCGGCTGCGGGCGCAGGCTCAGCAGTGCGCACACGCCGATCAGGCCAAGCAGCCAGCGGCGCAGGTTTCTCTGGTGAATCATCATGGCCTCCCGGCGGCGGGAACGTTGCCGCCCAATGTCGCCAGCGTGGTCGAAGCGCGATCACTGTACAGCAGTGAAAAGTGTGGGTTGAGATCGACGGCGCGCTGGAGATAGTCCCGCGCCTGGTCGTTGTGGCCCAGCGCCTGCGCGATGATGCCGGCGTGAAACAGCTTGAGCGGATCGTCGGTGCCGAGCCGCAATGCCTCGGCGGCGTAGCGCTGCGCCTCGACGTAGCTGCCGCTGGTGTACAGCGTCCAGGCCAGGCTGTCGGCGGCGTGGATGCTGGGCCGGGCCGCGTAGGCCGCGCGCGCTTTGGCCAGCGCTTGGGGCAGCTCGATCGCGTGGTCGGCGCAGAAAAGCGCCAGCTCAAGGTCGGTGTTGACGCCGTTGTCGCCGAGCAGTTTGTCGATCGTGAGCACCAGATCGTACTGTTGCTGCGCTCGCTGTTGATCGCCCTCGATTGCGTACACGTCGCCCAGCGCGATCAGATATTCCGGCAGTGGCATGCGCTGTGTAGCGGCGCTGTACAGCTCGATCGCTTCGGCGTGGCGGCCTTGCGCGGCGCGAACACGGGCCAGCCCGGCCTGCGCGTGAGCGTACTCCGGCAGTCGCGCCAGCGCCTCGCGGTACTGCTGCTCGGCGGCCTTGAGATCGCCCTCGTTGAAGTAGAGATGGCCAAGCTGCACGCGCACCCACTGCGTATTTTCGGCGGTCGGGCCGCCGGCGGTGACGGCCTGCTGCATGGCATCGATCGCGCCTTGTCGATCGCCGTACAGTTCGCGCAGATACGAGACCCGGCTGTAGGAGCTGAGATCGGGCCGCAGATCGACCATCTGCTGGATCGTTGCAACCGCCGCGTCGTACTGTCCCAGCTCGATCTGCGCGTCGCCGATTACGCCGTAGATGCGCGGCACCGATGGATTGATCGAGCGGGCCTGCTCGCCCAGCTTGAGCGCCGCGCGAAAATCGTGACGCGCCAGCGCCAGCGAGCCCTTGCCGATCAGTGCCTCGACATGCTGTGGATCGCGTTTGAGTGCCGTGTCGAAGACTGACTCGGCTTTGGTGTAGTAGCTGGGATCGCCGGTCTCGCGCGCCTGCTGAAGATAGGCGTGGCCCAGCAGCGCGTAGCTATCCACGTGGCCGGGATTGCGCCGAATGCGACTCTGCAAAGTCTGGATCTGGCTTGCGGTGCGGCTCGACAGCTGGGGTGCGTCGATCGTTTGCGGCTGGCCCAGCGTTCGGCCGACGAGCGTCGCCGGCGATTGGCTGGGCCGGATCAGCAACAGAGCCGCCGCCAGCGCCAGCAGGGCCAGCGTCACCACGGGCAGATTGCGATCGAGATGGAGACTACGCATTGTGTTTCTCCGCCTGTTGAAAAGGTTTGATCAGGCCCTCACCTCGCCCTGCGGGCGAACAAAGGAACAAGTGAACAAGGGAACAACTATCTTCTTTCGTTTGTTCTTTTGTTTCTTTGTTCCTTTGTTCTTTGGATAGGCCCTCACCCCCTGGCCCCCTCTCCCATTGCCATAGGAGAGGGGAAGCTGAGTGAGATCGCTACTCGGCCTTGACGTGGGAGGAGCCGATCGCGACGTGGTGCATATGCTCGTAGCCCTGGTGCGGCGTGCTGACGTAGGGGAAGCTCGCCAGGAACGGCAGCTCGTTGGCGTCCACGCCGTCGCCGAGCGCGTTGTTCGGTGCGCGGTTGGGCAGGCCAAGCACGGCGTTCAGGATCGGGCCGTAGCCCTCGGCCAGCGCGCGCAGCTCGATGTCGGTCACGTCGTCGGCCAGGCGGCGGCCATTCGGGAAGCCGGCCAGATCGCCTTCGAGCACGCCCAGGCGATTGGGAGTGGCGCTCGGCGGCACGGCCATGTTGAGGCGCAGCAGATCGGCCTTGGTATTGCCCGTGAAGTTGAGATTTTCCACGCCGGGGATCTTGCCGGGCGGGACTTTGACGCCGGTGAGCAGGATCGCGACCAGATCGTTGCGGTTGGTCTCGGCGGCGTTGTCCAGCGCCGGGTAGAGCAGATTTTCCAGCTTGGTGACCTCAGGGCTGGTGTAGTACTGCGCGAACTGCTGATCGGCCTGTGGGCGTGATGCGTTCCAATAATCCTTGCGGCCCAGCGGAATTACAACCTCGTTGATCAGCGGATTGCCCAGCCGCGACACCTGCACATAGTCGCCGCTGTAGCGCACGGTGCCGTCGTTGCGCAGAACGCGGGTGCTGCGCCGCTTGGCCGTGGCATGCACGCCGATCACAGCGCGCGGATCGTTGACGCCGCTCGGCATTTTGCCGTCGCGAGTCAGCTCTTTGATCGGCACCTGGATCGCGATCGTGTGGACGTTGTAGCCGCCGACGCCGTCGACGCCACCGCCGGCTGGCAGCGGAAGGATATGCGCCGGATTGAAGGGCCGCAGTCCGGCCAGATCGAAGACCGAGCCGAGATCCACAAAGAAGGGATCGTCGCGCTGGCCGGCGAAGACTTTGTAGCCGCCCGGCAGATCGCGCACCGCCGCCGAGGCCAGCGCCTCATAGTCGGGCGTTGAGCGCGGCCCGATGTTCACCGGCGGCACCGGCAGATTCGATCCCAGCACCTTGCTGTTGCCGACGCCGTTTTTGGTGTACTCGGTGCGGCGCACGCTGTAGAACTGGCGAATATTCCAGTCGGGATCGTCGAGTGCGTTGATCGGGCCGGTGTTGTACAAAAATGTGTTCTTGTTGCGCGTCTCGGTGCGGAACGAGAACTGGAAGGCGATCTCGCGCTGGGCGTCCATGTCGTTGCTGACTTTGATCTCGTAGAAGACGTCGTCGCCGAAGTTGTTGAAGTTCGGGCCGCCCGCCGGCTCTTGCAGCGGAATGTAGTTGGCGATCAGCGTCACGGTGTCGGGCCGGTCGGGGCTGACAAAGGCATACACATCGGTGTTGTCGGCCTGGGGGTCGGCGCTGATCAACGGTGCCTCGCGGTGGCTGGATGCGTCGGCGGCCTCGGGCAGCGCTGCGGTCGCGCCAATCACCAGCGCTGCCACGACGCATACGATACTTACAAGCTTGCGCATAAAAACTTTCCCTTTTGGCTGAGCGTGGTTTACCTCCGGTGATGAACAGATGGACCAAATGTCGGAGCATGGCACCTCCTGGCTGAGCAGACTCGGCTACCGAGACCGGCGGTGCGATCGCTGGAACATGGGCCAAGATGCAGGCGAGGATGTGCTGAAATGTTCGATCGGCGAGGCGGTCAGATCAAAACAGGCTGTCGTAATGACAGCCTGAGTATGCGGGAATCAACTGCTCAGCTTCCAGGTCAAAAACTGCTCATTTTTTGCTCATCCGGGGGCGGTGTTCAGCTCGCGCTGCCAGAGGATCTCGATCACGCGGGCGATGCCGGTCTTGAGGTGGCGGCGAAAGGTGCTGAAGGGCAGATCCAGCAGCTCGGCGGCCTGCTCCTGGGTGGCGGCGGGATGGAGGTAGGTGTGATACAGCGCGCGGTAGCATTTGGCCTCACGCGGCGAGGCTTGCAGCGACTCGACGGCGGATTTGACCAGCGTGTGCAGCGCCGCGACGCGGAACTGGGTATCGGCCTGCGCGCCCGCCGCCTCGACGACTAGCCGCGACTTGAGCAGCGGATTGTCGCCCAGCAGCTCGGGATGGCTGAAGTGGCCGAGCACCTGGCGCACCGCCGAGGCAAACTCGGTCGCGCTCAGCACGATCAGCTGCGGCGTGGACTGTGGACGCGGCAGCGCTGAGGTGACGTTCAGCTCGCGCTCGGCCAGCAGCGCCAGCCAGGCCAGCGGCGGCACGCTCCGCCAGTCGTGGCCGAAGACGCCGTAGCGCCGCTCGCCCACGACAAAATCGGCCTCGGGCAGCCGCGTCAGATCGATGTAGCTCAGCACCGGCTGCCAGAAATCGGCGTCGGCGCACGGCGTAAACGATAGCGCCAGGCCGGGCGTGGTCATGTAGTGCTGCGCGCTCAGCACGCCGAGCAAGCTCTGGATCGCCGAGACCGACTGGTAGTCGTCGCCCGACATCCAGAAGCGGAAAAAGGTTGCGACTTCGCCCTGTCGCAGCGGCGCGTTGGCTTGTATGTAGTTCCAGACCGCCTCCGTTGCCGGATCGATCTCGCGCTCGGCGGGTGTGGTCTGATGCAGCGCCAGCTTCATCTGAAGGCCGACCGGCTGCTGATCGGCGTTGCGGATCACGACCAGGTTTTCGGGCTGGCGTGCGAACCAGAACTCCGCCAGCCGCGCCGACTCCGTGCCCTCATGCCGCGCGATCATCTCGATCAGCGCGGGCCGCTCGTGCTCCTGCGCGGTTGCGGCAAACAGGCTGCCGTTCTCCTGCCACTCGAAGAACTGGCAAAGCACCGGATTTTCGCGGTGCAGAAAGACATAATCGAAGAGCAAGCGCTGCTGCTCGTGCTGGCCCGCGTGGTGGAAGCTGTGGGCGTAGTAAACCCGCGCCCGGCGATGTAGCTCGGCGTACCAGTCTGGGTTGCGCCAGCGCAGATCGGCGACCAGCGCCTCGCGGGCCAGATCGTGGGGGAAGACGCCGCGTCGCCCGGCCTCGATAAACGACAGGCCGCGCAGCCAATCGAACAGCTCGTGCGCGTCGGGCGTGCCCAGCATCTCACAGAGCAGCGCCTCGGTCATCAGATGAACGAGCGCGCAGGCTTCCAGCGCGGTGCGATGCGCCGGACCCGGCACTTTTTGTACGAAATGCTCAAGTAGCGTTTTGATCACATCCGGCGCGGTCGCGGGCTGGAAGCGAATATCCTGGCGCTGGGCGAACACATCCGCCACCAGCGAGAGCGCCAGCGGATGGCCATGCGTGAAGTTCAGGACCGCGCGCTGCTGCTCAAACGGCACCGCGCGCTGCGTCAGGTAGCGCTGGCTCTCGTCCGGGCTCAAGTTGCGCAGCGGCAGCACGCGAATCAGCGCCTGCCAGCCGGGATCGGTGCGCCAGGCCAGCGCGGGCGGTCTGCGATCGGCCAGCACGATCAGCGCCTGCTCGGGAAGATTGGGTAGAAAATGGTCGCGCAGCCAGGCGTCCAGCGGTGCGAGCTTCTCGTAGGTGTCGATCAGCAGCACCTGGCGAGCGGGATGCGCGGCCAGCGCGGTCAGCGGCGTCTCGGACAGGTCCAGATTCAGCGCCAGCCGCAGCGCGTGCAAAAAGCCATCCGGCGACGGATCGATGCTGCGTCCGTCGAGCGCAATCACTGGAATCATGGCCTGCTGGCAGAAACGCGCGAACTGCTGTAGCAGCGTGGTCTTGCCGACGCCGCCGGGACCGTACACATGCAGTAGACAAAACGGCAACTCGTCGGCGATCAGCGCGGCGCGAAACACAGCTAGCTCGTCGGCGCGGCCCACAAAGCGGTCGTGTCGCGCCGCGCTCAAACGATCCGCCAAACGCATGACCATAGGCTCTTCCTCCTGAGCAGGCGCTCGCTGTTTGATCAAGCTGCGCAGCCTGGATCATCTAGAAACAGATCGAAGGCGCTGGTTGGTGGCTGGGATGTTTCTGCTGAGCGCTGCGCGAAGTCCTGAGGATCTGGCGGCGACGGGGAGTGCGTGCCGTGTTTGTAGTGTACACCAGGCGTCAAGAACGAAGAACCTAGAACCCAGAACCTAGAACCTAACGAAAGAACCAAGAAGTACCAAAATCCCCCTCGCCTGTGCCGAAGGCGACGGGAGAGGGGGAAAGGCCGAAGGCCAAGGGGGTGAGGGCCTGGTTTCCTCCACGCCTGCCCACCTCCAAATTTCGGTTGCGGCGCTGGCAGCGCTGCTCTATAATCCCTTCTTGCTAAGAGGTGAGCATGATACGTATGTGGCGAGTCTATAAGGCGCTGGTTCGGCGTGAGATCCGTCTGGTCATGGCCTATCGCGTACAGATGGTGATCTGGCTGATCACCGGCATCTTGCCGCTAATTATGCTCTCGGCCTGGCTAACCCTGGGCGAGGGCGGCCCCGTGGGCTCGTTTACGCCCACCGACTTCATCGCGTACTACCTGGCGGCGATCTTTGTCCGTCAGATGACCGGCGTTTGGATCATCTGGGATCTCGACTACCAGATCCGTCAGGGCGAGTTCTCCACGCTGCTATTGCGACCGCTCGACCCCATGCACGAGTTCGCGGCGCGCGGGCTGGGAGGCAAATGGCAGCGTTTCTGGATGCTGCTGCCGGTGCTCACCATCGCCGCGCTGCTGACCGGCGTCCGCTACAGTGTGAGTCCGCTGAATCTGCTGGCCTTTATCCTGGCCATGATCGGCGCGTGGATGCTCAGCTTTCTGATCCAGTATATCAACGGGCTGCTGGCCTTCTGGATCACCCAGGCCGTCGCGGTCTTCGATCTGTGGTTTGGCCTGTGGACGATCCTCTCGGGCTACCTGATCCCGCTTGAGCTGCTGCCCCGCGCCGTAGGTCAGGTCGCCTATTGGCTGCCCTTTCGCTACCAGCTGGCGGTGCCGCTTGAGATTGCGCTGGGCCGTTTGCAAGGGGCCGATTTGCTGCTCAGCCTGGGCATGCAAGCCTTCTGGATCGCTGTGATGTATGGTGTGTGCCGGATGTTATGGCGGCGCGGCATCAAAAAGTATAGCGCCGTCGGAGCCTGAGCCGCGCCGGGTGTCATCGTTCGTTAGCAAAGGAAAGCCGCCGTGAAGAAGCAATCGCCCGTCGATCCCAAGACCAAGCTATTCAACCGTGTCGCGGCGATCGTGGTGCGCGACGGCTGCGTGCTGACTCACGAGGCGCTCAACGAGCAGGGCCAGGCCTATCAGGCGCTGCCCGGCGGCAAGCTGGAGCCCAACGAGACCGCGATCCAATGCCTGGTGCGCGAGCTGCGCGAAGAGTTCGCCGTCGAGATCGATGTGGATCAGCTGGTCTTCGTCGGCGAGGGCATGTTTCTCAAGCGTGGCAAGCAGATGCATGAGATCGTGCTCTACTTTGTGGCGCATCTGGTCGATCCCGAGGCCGAGGTGCGCAGCCAGGAGGACAAGATCCAGGCGCGCTGGCTGCCGATCGAGGGCGGGCTGGGACGGCTGCTGCCGCAGTGGCTGCGCAGCGAGCTGCCGCGTCTGGCCGCCGCCGGCTGGGAAGCGCCGGCCCGCTATCTCGTCTCCTACGATCTGATCGAATAAAGTGGATTGTTATGCTGCGCTATCTGCGATTATTACGCATCTTCTATAAAGCCAGCCTGCTGACCGAGCTGGAATACCGCGCCAATTTCCTGGTCCATGGCTTCTTCAGCATCGGCTGGACCTTCTGGATCTGGATCGGCGTGGCGGTCTTTTATCAGCATACCGAGAACCTGGCCGGCTGGACCTACTACGAGGCGATTGTGGTCGTCGGGATGTTCCAGGTCTTCTCCGGGCTGATCGAGGCGCTGCTGCGGCCCAACATCCAGGCGATCATCGAGCATATTCGTAAAGGCACGCTCGATTTCATTTTGTTGAAGCCGGTCGATAGTCAGTTCTTCGTTTCCACGCGGCAGTTCATCTTCTGGAAGCTGCTGGATATGCTGGTCGGCTTTGCGGTGGTGATCTACGCGCTGTCGCGGCTGGCGATCGTGCCGTCGCTCGGCAGCGTGGCGCTCTTCCTGGTGATGATCATCCTGGGCGCGATCATGCTCTACTCGGTCTGGATGGCGATGATCACCTCGGCCTTCTGGTTTGTGCGCGTGGATAATATCTCCGAGCTGATCTACTCGTTCTTCGAGGCCGGGCGCTTTCCGGTCAGCGTGTTTCGGGGCGTGGTGCGCTTTACGCTCACGTTTATCGTGCCGATCGCGTTTATGACGACGTTTCCAGCCGCCGTGCTGCTCGATAAGCTCGACTGGCGCTATGTCTGGATGGCCCTACCGCTCGCGCTGAGCTTTTTCGGGCTGAGCGTCTGGTTTTGGCGGTTTGCGCTGCGGTTTTATACCAGCGCCAGTAGCTAAGGAGGAAGCGTATGCGGCATCGTCGTGATCCGCGTCGAGATCTGGTTACCGCTGACGGCTCGCGCATCTCCGAGCTGATGGGCCGCGTCACCACCGGCGACGAGTCGCTGAGTGTGGCGCGGATCGTGATGCCGCCCGGCGCTGGGCAGCCGCTACGGCGCAACGGCTTTCACGAGGTGCTGATCGTCGTGGCCGGCAGCTGCGAGGTCGATCTGCCCGACGGCACGGTTCAGCTCAGCGCCGACGATGTGCTGGAGCTGCCGCCCCACACGCCCTACGCCGAGCGCGGCGGTCCCGAGGGCTGCGTGGCCTGGGCGATCTGCCGTCCGGCCTTCAATCGTGAGCTGGTAGAGTTTGCTGTCTGACCCATTCATCGCACGCGAAAGGCAAGATATATGCAGATCCATTCGGCGCGCTTCTTTGTGTATGCGACCGATCTGACACAATCGCTTCAGTTCTATACCGAGGTGCTGCAGCTGCGAGTCGTCGATCGCATCGTGGGCGGCACCGTGCTGGCGGCGGGATCGACGGAGGTGGAGCTGATGCAAGATCGGCGGGATACCGAGCCCGATATTGTGCGCCGCACCGGCTTCACGCTGTTTGTCGACAACGCCGACGCCGCGTATGTCGCGCTGCAAGCCCAGGGCGTGACGATCGCGTCTGAGCTGACGACCACGCCGGAGGGCGCGCGGATCTTCTTTATTGTCGATCCCGACGGCCTGCCGATCGGTATTCGCTCCGAGCCAACCGAGACTATCGTGCCCGGCGATTGGGCGCAAACATAACGCAAAGGATTTTCTATGTTTGATATCGAGCGAGTGCGCGCCAGCTGGGCGCGTGAGACCGCCCAGATCGATGCGATTGTGCTGTCGATGAGCGCCGATTTGGCCGCGCGGCCTGTGCGCGACGACGGCTGGACCACGCAGGATCTGCTGGGCCATATCGCGACCTCGGCCAAAGTGTTTGTGCAGTTCATCGGGAGCGACGCGCCGCCGTTTGGCGATAACGTCGATATTCACGATCTCAACGAGCAGCAGCGCAAGCGGCAGCAGCAGCGCAGCTGGCCGGAGGTGCAGGCCTACTGGCAGCGTGTGCGCGACGACGTCACGGCGTTTCTCGCCGCCGGCACCAACGATCTCGGCGCTCAGCCCGCGCGGCTGCCCTGGATGCCCACCGTGCAAACCGCCGGCGACGCGCTGCGGCTGCTGATCCTGCATACCAAGTCACATCGCGAAGAGCTGGTGCGTGGCACCGCCATCGCAGTTGAGGAGTAGCCGATGCTGATCGATGCACATCTTGACCTGGCCTTCAATGCCGTCGCTATGGGCGCCGACCTGCGCCTGCCGCTCGATCAGCTGCGAGCGTCAGATTTTGGGCAGCTCAATACTTCAAAACACGAAACGCCCACCGTCTCGCTGCCCACAATCCGCGAGGCCGATATACGCGTGGTGTTCGGCACGATCTTTGTGCAAGCACCGCGCACCACGTTTAAGCTGGATGGCCCGATCTATAACACGCCCGAGGAGGCCAATCAGCAGGGCTGGGCGCAGCTGCGCTACTACCACGAGCTGGCGGCAAATCAGGAGATTAAGCTGATCGGCGGGCTTGGCGATCTAGAAACCGTGGTGCAAGGCCAGACGCCGCTGCCGGGCCTGCTGCCGCTGATGGAAGGTGCCGATCCAATCCGTGATCTGGCTGAGCTGCCGGAGTGGCGCGCCGCTGGGGTTCAGATTGTGGGGCCGGCCTGGGGTGCGACCCGCTACAGCGGCGGCACGGGCGCTCCCGGCCCGCTAACTCCTGCCGGTCGCGAGCTGATGCGCGGCCTGCGCGAGCATGGCATGGCGCTGGATACTAGCCACCTCAGCGAGGAAAGCTTCTGGGAAGCTCTGCAGCTCTTCGACGGCCCGACGATCGCGTCGCACGCCAACTGCCGCGCCTTCGTGCCCACCGATCGCCAGCTGAGCGACGATATGATCCGGGCGGTTGTCGAGCGCGACGGCGTGATCGGCATTGTGCCGACTAACCTGTTTTTGGTCGAGGGCTGGAAGCCCAAGGACGGCAAAACAGTCGGGCTGGACGCTGTGGTGCGACATATCGAGCATATCTGCGCGATCGCCGGTGATACACGGCACGTCGGCATCGGCTCGGATTTCGACGGCGGCTTCGGCGTCGAGTGGCTGCCCGCCGGCATGGAGTCGATCGCGGATCTGCCGCAGATTGGCACCGCGCTGCTGGCGGCGGGCTGGGGTCAGGCCGATGTCGACGGCGTACTGA
>JAFAYS010001220.1 GCA_019240175.1 Chloroflexota bacterium
TTCCGGCGGCCTCGTCCTCCACGTCCGGCTGCTGCGGCACGACGCCGGCCTTGACCAGCGCATGGCCGACGTCGGCGACCGTCGGCTGGCGATCCAGCGTTTCCAGCCAGGGCAGCGCATCACCACGATCGCGAAAATACGCCGCGATCTCCTGCGCGTCGCGGGCGTTGCGCTCAAAGACCGACGCGGCCAGCTCGACAATCGCGGGAGCCGACGGATCGATGCCGTAGATCAGCACATGCCAGAGCTTGCTGCCAAAGGCTGAGTCCAGCTCTAGCGCCGGGATCACATGCACGCCGTAGCGCTGGCCTGCGTCAAGCGCCGCCTGCACCTGGCTGGTTGTGTTGTGATCCGCGACCGCCAGCACTGCAACGCCCTGCTCGCTGGCATGGCGCACCAACGCCTCGGGCTCCCAGGTGGCGTGGTGCGGCGTAGCGATCGTATGCGTGTGTAAATCGATCAACATCATCGCGATTGCTCCTGCGCCTGATCGAGCCGCTTGCATTTACTGCTCATAGTCCAGCACCAGCATATGATCGAGGCGCGGCTTGAGACGATCAAAGGCGGCAACATGCGCGGGATGCTGCTGGTAGCGTCGCAGCGATTCCTGATCCGCGAACTGGCTGACCAGGCCGAAGTGCGACGACACGGGCCGGCCCACGATGTCGCGCTGGACTTCCAGCTGCGCAATCTCGACGATCTCGCCTGTGAGCGCGGCAAAATCCGCCATATGCTCCGCGATCGTCGCCTCGTCAACGTCTTCCTTGAGCCGAAATAGTACGATATGTTGAATCATAGATCTCCTTTTATGAGCGCTCAGGATCGCGGCCCTGGGTGAAGGGCGTGCCCCACGTCTCGGTAAATGCCAGCTCGTCCACGCTCTTGCGCTGCGGCGACGACCAGTCGATCGTCGGGCGCTTCACCTTGGGGTCAGTGTAGCCCAGCCGAAACAGCACCAGCAGCGCCTGATCGTCGGGAATCTGTAGCAGCTCTACGATCCGCTCCCACTGCCCCTCGACCTCCATCGGCGTCGAGACGAACTGCATGCCGATGCCCAGCGCCGTCGCTGTCAGCCAGATTGTCTGGATCACCGCGCCCAGCGAGATCACCGAGTACATGCCCGAAAGCTGATCTTCCTGATACTCCGCGCGTGTCAGCGTGATGCCCAGCAGCAGCGGCGACGACGCGACCAGCTTGTGCGCGTCTTTGCCCAGCACTCGCGGCACCTGCAGCTTGTTCATCACCGCGCCGCCCTTGGGCGAAAAAACGTAGCGCACAAACGGCTTGATCGCAGCGGGCATATTGTCAAGGTAGATCCCGTCGGCGCTCTGCTCGACCTCGGCCTGCGAAAAACGAAAATAGCGGCTATAGCGTCGCCAGAAGGTGCCCGCTTCCATCAAAAGCCGCATCGAATCGCCAGCAATATCCGCGATCTGCTGGCGTCGCGCCTGATCCTGCACGACGATAAACCGCCACGGCTGAGAGTTGAAATGCGAGGGCGCGTGCGAGGCCAGCTCCAATATCTGTCGAATATGCTCAGGCGCGATCGGCTGAGGCTGGAACGCGCCGTTTGAGGTGCGGCGGCTGCGAATCGCGTCGAAAAGCTGCATAGCTCCACCTGACTCTAGGTGTTCCGGGCGCGGCCCGTGAACAAGATTCTAAATCGCGATTATAGCACGGGGCACGGAGAACCTAGAACCAAGAACCTAGAACCTAGGGGAAGGACCAGGGGACGAACAAACGAACAAACGAACAAGCGAACAAAGAAATAAAGTACAAACAAATTCCCCTCTCCTGTTGTCCCGCACAGAGGTTCCTGTGCGGGAGCGGGGAAGGGGTTAGGGGGTGAGGGCCATTTCAAAGAACAAAAGATCAAAGGAACAAAGGAACAAAAAAGTTCGAGACCTCTTTGTTCCTTTGTTTCCTTGTTCCTTTGTTTGCCCGTAGGGCCCTTAAATCGCTTCCTGCTTTTCGCGCACCGTTTCCAGGTGGCCCAGGTGGCACGCCTCCGAAAGCAAGACCAGGAACGGCACCGACTCGGTGTACTCGATCACGCTGATCGAGGCGTTCGTGATCCACAGACGATTGATGCGATCCATGTGCATGCCCAGCGCGTCGGCGATCAAAATCTTCACCACCACATCATGCGTCGAGGCGACTACCGTCGCGTCGGGGCCGTGCTTCTTGCACACGCGCTCGCGGAAGTTGAGCGAGCGCTTGAGAATATTGCTAAAGCTCTCACCGTTCGGCATCTGGGCGCGGGTGGGAAACGTGCGCCACTCTTCCAGATCCTCGGCGTACTTCTCGCGGACGTCGGCGGCAAACAAGCCCTGCCAGTCGCCGTGATGGATCTCCAGCAACGCCGGATCGTCCTGGATACTCAGGCTGGGATGAAACTCGGCGATCGCGTCGGCTGTGCGGCGGGCGCGCTGAAGCGGGCTGCTATAGATCGCGTCGAGCTTTTCGGTCGAGAGCCGCTCGGCCAGCGCTTGAGCCTGGCGCAGGCCCAGATCCGACAGCGGCGCGTCCAGCTGGCCCTGGTAGCGGCTGATGCGATTCCATTCGCTCTCGCCATGACGAACAAGAATCAGGCGCATATACACTCCTCACAAGTTATGCAGCAAGCAAAAAACATTAAAAGCGCGGATGTCACAAGCATCCGCGCTTAACAACCAGCATTGTAACGAGGATCGGAGGAATGTCAAAAAAGCCGAGAAACTTGAGTACTTGGTGCGCTACGTGGCCGGCTGATCGAACTTGGCCAGCTCTTCCTCGACGATCAGCAGCGCCAGATGCACCTGCGACGACGGCGCGACGATGTTGTAGTCGCGGATCTTGCCGTTGATGTCTTCGAGCCGCCGCAGATAATCGCGCCGCAGATGGTCGCGCTCGATCGCGTTGAGATCGTCGCGGCTATGCACATGCTCGCGCATGCGCACCATGCGCGCAATATCTTCGCGAATCTCTTTATTCAGTTCCACCCACAGCGGCGCGAGCCCGTTGGAGCGCAGAATCCGAAAAGCCATCTTCATTTCTTCCGGCACGAACTGATCTTCGTCAAGGTTCAAAGGCTTGCCCATGCCGCGCAAATTATCGAACAGCCCCTGATCCATGGCTTCTAAAATGCGCTGCTCGACAATACTTTGCCAGTCGCCCGGCGCGCGACGACCTGAACGGTTTTTCGACGCGCTCGGCTGTGGCTCGGCTGACTGTCCGTCTTTTTTCGTATTCGCAAGGTCACCACGGGCCAGCATCGCTTCGATCTCGGCCTCGGCGCGTCGGTCAAGATACCGTCTTGGCATCGATCGCCTCCTTTGAGCATCGCAAACAAGTCTAGTATGTGAATTTTAGCACAAGTGGAAATGAAAAACAATAGATTCGGCCCTCACCCTGGTAGCAGGATGAGGGCCGAGCTTTAGCGAACGTTGCGTTCAGATCAACCTAGCGACGCGGCACGTTACGGCCTTTGGACTTGTTACGTCGCTGGCTCTGCTGGCCGCTCTGGCGCTGCTGTTGCTGCTGCGTCACTTTGGGAGCGGTGGCCGCTTGACCAGCGCTGCTACCGCCGTTGCCACCGTTGCCACTGGTTGCTGCAACTGCCGCCACAGCTACCGGCGGCGCAACCTGCGGACGATTGGCAGCGCCGTGGCACTTCTTGAACTTCTTGCCGCTGCCGCACGGGCACGGCTCATTCGGCCCGACCTTCAGATCGCGCACACGCGCCGCGCCGAGCGCCGCCTGCTGCTGCACCGTGTTGACGAAGCGCGGCAAATTGTTGAAGAAG
>JAFAYS010001222.1 GCA_019240175.1 Chloroflexota bacterium
GCGCCAGCGCCGGATGACCGCGCGGACCGGCTGTGCGATCTGCTGTGGTTCAAGTCCTGCTGTGGCGACCTGATACAGCAGCGGCCAGAAACCATGATAGTTGTTACGATCGAGCAGAAGCACGTCGACGGGCGCATTACGCAGCGATCGCGCGACTTCCAGCCCGCCAAAGCCGGCCCCAATAATCACGACGCGTGGTCGCTTGGAAGTGGTGTTATTGTTCATATCCATACTCCATCACGCTACTTTGTGAAGGATATAACAAATATAGCATAAGGATCGCGCGCTGTGTAGGGGTAGAATACAATTGGGAGGAGCACCACGATGCGAAGCGACGAGACGCATGGTTCCCAGGCTCACGCTGATCACGATCGCGGGCGCGCCGAACTGCATGATCACGACCACGATGATCACGACGAGCATGAGCACGAGCATGAGCACGAGCACCATGGCGGCATGTTCGGCTGGCTGTTTCACGGGCATAAGCACGAAGGCGCGCAGATCGACTCGGCGCTTGAGGCCAGCGAAGAAGGCATCCGCGCACTCAAGATCTCGCTGATTGGCTTGCTGGCGACGGCGATCTTTCAATCGGTGATCGCCTGGATCAGCGGCAGCGCGGCGCTCCTGGCCGATACCGTGCATAACTTTTCGGATGCGCTGACCGCGCTGCCGCTCTGGCTGGCCTTTGTCGTCGGGCGGCGTCCGGCCAATCGGCGCTACACCTACGGCTACGGACGGGCCGAAGATCTGGCCGGGCTGGTGATTATTTTGATGATCGCGCTGAGTGCCGGGGTGGCGGGTTACGAATCGGTGCGTAAGCTGCTGCAGCCCGAGTCGATCTCTAGCCTGGGCTGGGTGATCGTCGCGGGCATCGTCGGCGCGGTGGGCAACGAGGTCGTGGCGGCGTATCGCATCCGTACCGGGCGGCGAATCGGCTCGGCGGCGCTGATCGCGGATGGCCAGCACGCGCGCGTGGATGGGCTGACGTCGCTGGCGGTGCTGATCGGCGCGCTGGGCGTGTGGCTAGGCTTTCCGCTGGCCGATCCTTTGATTGGTCTGCTGATCACCGTGGCGATCCTGTTCATCCTCAAGGATACCGCGCAGACGATGTGGTACCGGCTGATGGACGCGGTCGATCCCGAGCTGACGGAGCGGCTGGAACAGGTCGCGCGGTCGGTGGAGCGCGTGCGCGGTGTGCAGGACGTGCGGGTGCGCTGGCTGGGCCACCGGCTGCGCTGCGAGCTGCACATCGGCGTCGACGCAACGCTGCCCACGGCTGAGAGTCACGCGATCGCCGAGGAGGTGCGGCACAAGCTGCTGCATGAGTTGCCCGGCCTTGAGGTTGTCACAGTCCACGTCGATCCCGAGGGCGACCGCGACTACCACGCGATGGTCGCGCATCACGCCGAGGGAGCCGCGCACGCGCACTGATGCTTGACGTTCTCTGCTATGCTTCGAACTGGCCCGGCAGCGAAGTAGAAGGAGATCTGATGAAGCTTGAATTTAAGCGACTGACTGAAGTCGATAAAGCCGACATTATCGACTTGATGAATCATCCGCTCGTGCGTCGTCAAATGCCGCTGACCAGCGATCATTTTAGCGAAGCCGATTGTGACGGTTTCATCGCCGGAAAGGAACGCTTGTGGTCCGAGCATGGCTACGGCCCGTGGGCGTTCGTCGTCGATGGCGCGTTCGCCGGCTGGGGCGGCTTGCAGCCCGAAGGCGATGACGCGGACCTGGCGCTGGTGTTGCATCCCAACTTTTGGGGTAAGGGCAAGCCGATCTATGACGAGATCATCCGGCGCGCATTTGGCGAGATGGGCTTTGAGTCGGTGACGATCTTGTTTCCGCCGAGCAGAACGCGGATCAAGGCGATCTTCCGGCTCGGCTTCCAGCCCGACGGCGAAGTCGAGATCGGCGGCGAGCGCTTCCTGTGCTATCGTCTGCACAAGCCGGCAGCGGCATAACATCGTATCGTGATTGGTGGAGAAGGAGTGAACATGCGCTATCGCAAGCTGGGCAGGACCGGGCTGAAAGTGTCGGAGGTGTGCCTGGGAACGATGACCTTCGGCTGGACGGCGGACGAGACGTCGGCGCGATCGATCATGAGCGCGGCGATCGAGGCGGGCATTAATTTTTTCGACACCGCCGATATCTACTCGCGCTGGTCGCCAAACTCCTACGCCGGCAAAAGCGAGGAGATCATCGGACGCTGGCTTAAGGAGCAGCCGCGTGAGCAATTGATCATCGCGACCAAAGTGCGCGGCCAGATGGGCGATCTGCCCAACGATCAGGGTTTGAGCCGCAAGCATATCCTGGAAGGCGTCGATCGCAGCTTGCAGCGGCTACAGACCGACTACATCGATCTCTACCAGACGCACTGGCCGGATCGCGAAACGCCGCTCGAAGAAACCCTGCGCGCGCTCGACGATCTGGTGCGCGCGGGCAAGGTGCGCTACATCGGCTGCTCGAACACGCCGGCCTGGTATCTGACCAAGGCGCTTTGGACCAGCGATACGCATCATCTCGTCAGCTACGACAGCCTTCAGCCGCACTATAATCTGGTGCATCGCGACGAGTTCGAGCGCGAGGCGCTGGATCTTTGTCGCGACCAGGAGCTGGCCGTGATTCCGTACAGTCCGCTGGCGGGCGGCTTTTTGACCGGCAAATACCGGCGCGGCCAAGCTGCGCCCGAGAACAGTCGCGGCGCGCAGAACGAGCGGATTCAGCGCTACAT
>JAFAYS010000041.1 GCA_019240175.1 Chloroflexota bacterium
CCGGTAGCTCGGACTGACCCGTCGCGGGCGGCGTGGCTGAGGTGGCCGCTCCCGAGAATGAAGAGCCAGCGTCGCCGGAGCTTTCCTTGAGCCAATCGGGCAAATCGGCTTCGGGCGGCGGCGAATGATCGATCAGTCCCGAGGCGCTCAGCACCTGGCCACACTTGCCGCAAAATCTATTATCAGCTGGATTTGACGCGCCACAGCGCGGACAGTTAATCACATCGCTCTCCTCAGTGCAACGCACCTCTGCGGAAATCCGTCGCCGGCTGTCGGCTCGGCAAAAATATCAGCAAGCCTGCATATTCCGCCGCCAACACTAGCGATCAAGATAGGGCTGGTCGAAACCAAGCAGCAGCCGCAGACTAGCCACCAGCGCGCCGATACCGATGCCCAACAGTAAACCACGCGCGACACCCAGCACTGGATACGCACGAACCCATTGCAAAATTTCGCCAAGACCGGGAATTGCCTCTGCCCAGGGACCGCTCGCCAGCAAAAAGATCACAGCGACGGTCAGAATCACCGAGGCCTCGCCCGGTCGCACCTGCAGCGCATGCCACGCGGCACGCAGCGCAAAAAATGTCAGCAGCGCCAGAATCGACACGGCCAGCGGCTGATACACGTAGCGAAACACGTCGCCCGCCAGTCCGCCAACAGTGCTCGTCCCACCTGGCAGCACTCCCAGCACAAACGTCGCCACCAGCGCGATCACCAGCACGCCGCTGTACTGCCAGTGTGTCGATCGGCTCCACATGCGGCGCAGATGCACGCCCAGCACGTTAATAATGCCCAGCAGCAGGCCAGCAGCTGTCAGCAGCGCCGCGACCTGGAGCAGCCCATCGCTGAGCGGGCGGATCGGATTGGCTTGCAGATACGAGGCCAGCACGATGCTCCCGGCAAGCAGCGCCAGGAGCACAGGCAGCCAGCGTTTTGGATCGGCAAGCGGCATATCCATCCTCATCAGGCCAGCAGCGGCAGTCCCAGGCTTGGCTGCAATACCGCCAGCAATTGCCAGATCAGCCCGCCCAGCAGCAGCACCAGCACCGTCCAGCGCAGCGCATCTTGGGCCAGCAGTCGCGCTTTGGGCGCTGTTGCATCGCTGAGGTAGGCTTCGGCAGCAAACAACTCCTCGCCAACCAGCGTTGTATCGGCGCTGAGCGTCAGCACCGGCAGCGCCGCCAGCGATGTGGTCGCCGCGAGCTGCGGAATAGCGTGCTGGCGGCCTGCTTCGCTGATCAGTAGCGCCTCGGCGTCGTAGTTGCCCGCGACAACGCTGGCTGCCATGGGCTCGGCGGCGTAGCGCGCGGCCACACCGGCGGCATAGGCGATAGGCGTTTGCTGGGCGGCAAGCTGAATCCGCGACGATTGGTAGTCGGCGCCAAAGCCGGCCTGGCGATACGCGCCGTGGATCGTGCCACGCAGCGCCGCGTGCGCCATGATATCTCCGCTCGTCGCCGCGACATTGCCACCGCGCCGGGTGGTCGCCTCCGCCACACGCTGCGCGATCAGCAAGCTCGCGAGCGTCTCGGCAGTCGTGCCTGTGGCCGAGAAGCGGCTCGCACCCGTCGCGACATGCAGCAATCGTCCCGACTCGGACTCCTCGCTGAATAAAGCACGTAATCGATCGATGCCGGGGAGTGGGCGAAACCGAGGCAGGCGGCCCGAACGCACGCGAAGGGCGTACACAACAGTGAGAAGGAGCGCGACGACGATGAGTGTAAGTTGCAAAACGAACGCTGAGGTTGCAAGAAATTGCATACACTACCCTTACACTTTACCGCCGTTCGTCGCTCGGAGTGTACAAGAAGCCCCAAAAACTGTCAATACTCGTACTACTGTAACAGTTTTTCTAAACGCGTCCATGCCGCCTCGTCCTCAAGCGCGCGTGCCGTTTGGCCTATTCCGGCCTGCCACCTGTGTACCGGCAGGATCGGCTGGATCAGCAGCAAGCTCTGGCTGCCCAGAAAGCTCAGCGGACGCGCGATTTGGAGCAGCATCAAGGCCGGCGTGGCCAGCCCATGGCGGCGAAGATAGGCCGCGATCGTGGGGAGTGCATCGGGAGGAGTTGGATCGTGGGGAACATTAGCGCTCATCGCTGGGTGGCGCGCCCCCATGCACGCTCCGTCGTGGCCGCTGCGCGTCAACGGTGTCCAGCCAGATCGTCACCGGACCATCGTTGACCAGCTGCACCTGCATCATCGCGCCGAAGCGGCCCGTCTCGACGACGACTCCGTGGCTACGCAGCGTCGCGCAAAAATGATCGATCAGCGGCACCGCCCGATCCGGCGCTGCGGCTTGCACAAACGAGGGCCGCCGACCTTTGCGCGTATCGGCGAACAGCGTAAACTGCGAGACCACCAGCACCGCGCCGCCGACGTCCAGCAGCGAATGATTGAACTTGCCGGCCTCGTCCGAAAACAGCCGCAGATTGACGATCTTCTCGGCCAGCTGCGTCGCCTCAGTCGGTGTGTCCTCCTGGCCCACGCCCAGCAGAATCAGATAGCCCGCGCCGATCGCGCCGACGACGTCCGCCTCCACCGTGACCTTGGCCTCGGTTACACGTTGAATCAATGCCCGCATACAATCCTGAAATCAATACTACGCATGGGCGCGCCCGTTATTGCCGACCAGCTGAGCAAAAATGATTCGTCCGGTATTGGTCTGATACACGCGCGTCACCACCACTGACACATCCGAGCCCAGCAGATGGCGCGCCTCCTCCACGACGACCATCGTGCCGTCCTGCATAAAGCCCACGCCCTGCTCACGCTCACGGCCTTCCTGGCGGATCGTGACGTGCAGATGCTCGCCCGGCAAGAACGGCACCCGCAACGTATCGGCCAGATTATTGAGGTTGAGCACCTCGACGCGCTGGAGCTCGGCGATGCGATGCAGATTCGAGTCGTTGGTGATCAGCCACATGTTCTCGGCCTTGGCCAGCACCACCAGCTTGTCGTCGACATCGCGCATGCCCGGAATATCGGCGTCGCTGATCTCGATCGTGATGATGCCGCCCTCCTGGATCGTGCGCAGAATATCCAGGCCGCGCTTGCCCTTCATGCGCGTCAGATCGTCGGGCGAGTCGGCCAACTGCTGCAGCTCTTGCAGCACAAAGCGCGGGATCACCAGCCGACCGTTGAAGAAGCCGGTTTTGACCACATCGGCGATCCGCCCGTCGATGATCACACTGGTATCGACCAGAAAGCGCCGCGAGGTGGTCGAGCTGACCGGCTGCTCCTGGCGCGCGTAGATCAGATCGAGCAGATCGTTTTTGCGCCAGTTGATCACGACCGCGCTGACGTAGGCGCAGACCAGCGCGCTGATAAACGGCAGATATGCGCCCAGCAGCCCCGGCAGATGCGAGACCGGAAACGACAGCAGCACGCCGACGATCAGACCCAGCAGCAGGCCCAGGCTCGTCGCCACCAGATCCAGCGACGGCATCGTGCGGGCACGGCGCATGGCGGCGCGGAACGGGTAGAGAATAATATACGGCGTGAGCACCAGGCCCAGGCCCAGCCCCGACAGCACCAGCAGCATTGTGCCAATCTGCTGATCGGTGGTCGGCGGGTTGAGCGAGTTGTTGCGACCAAAATACCAGCCGACGTAGCCCAGCACCAACGCGCCCAAGACGCGAACGTAAAAATTAGCCGTAAACTTCACGGCGAGCCCTCATCCGGTTTGCCGACGAGCGCCTGACGAATCCCCATATCCAGCGAGCGTACACCTTCGAGCTTCACTCCGCCGCTGATGTTGGGCGTTCCCGCCGGGCTAGGATACAATGCGCGAGTAAAACCAAGCTTGGCCGCCTCGCCAAGCCGTCGATCCAGCTGGCCAACGCTGCGCAGCTCGCCCGACAGGCCGATCTCGCCGACCAGCGCCAGGTTCGGATCGACGCGCTGGTTGCGAAACGATGAGGCGATCGCGGTCGCTACCGCCAGATCGGCAGCCGGCTCGGTGATGCGCATGCCGCCGACCACGTTCACATAGATGTCCTGGTTGAAGAGTGGCAGCCCAACGCGCTTCGAGAGCACCGCGATCAGCATGGTGAGCCGGTTGGGATCGAAGCCGTTGGCCGTGCGGCGCGGCTGCGGGTTTTGCGTGTGTGAGGTCAGCGCCTGGATCTCGACCAGAATCGGACGCGTGCCCTCCATCGTCACGGCCACCGTCGATCCGGGCGTGCCTGCGCTGCGCTCCGCCAGAAAGACCTGCGACGGATTGTTGACCTCAAGCATGCCTTCCTGCGTCATCTCAAAAACGCCAACCTCGTCGGTCGAGCCGAAGCGATTTTTCTGGCCGCGCAGCATGCGGTACTGGTGAAAGCGATCGCCTTCCAGGTACAACACCACGTCGACGATGTGTTCCAGCACGCGCGGCCCGGCGATCGTGCCTTCCTTGGTCACATGCCCGACCAGAAAGATCGGAATGCCGCTGTCTTTGGCCACGCGCAGTAGTCGCAGCGCGCCTTCGCGCACCTGGCTCACGCTGCCAGCCGCCGACGTAATGTCTTCCAGATAAACTGTCTGCACCGAGTCCACGATCACCAGCATCGGCCTCAGCTCGTTGATCGCATTGATCGCCGAGTCGAGATTGGTCTCGGACAGCACATACAGCCGCTCAGAGAGCATACCCAGCCGCTCGGCGCGTAGCTTGAGCTGTTGCGCCGACTCTTCGGCGGAGATGTAGAGCACGGGGCCGGTCTGCTGCGCAAACGTCGCGCCGGCCTGTAGCAGCAGCGTGCTCTTGCCGATGCCGGGATCGCCGCCGATCAGCACGAGCGAGCCGGGCACCAGACCGCCGCCCAGCACACGGGTAAACTCCTCGCCACCCAGCCGCAGCCGCTCGAAGCCGCCCGAGGCGATCTCGGTGATCGGCATGGCTTTAACAGGCGCGATCGGCTGGCCGCTGAGCCGGCTGGTTGTGGCCTTGCCCACGGCCTGCTCGACAAAGCTATCCCAGCTTTCACAATCGGGGCATTTTCCCAGCCAGCGCGTCTGCTGATTGCCGCACTGCTGGCAGATAAACACGGTTCGCGATTTTGCCACGGGCGTAACTTTCTAGTCTCTATGGTGCTGTCGAGCCGAGCATCAGACCGATAAACCTTTGGGGCAAGGTGTCTCGGTGGAGAAACGATCCCCGGCGCTATCCCAGCCGATTCGCAATCAAATATGACCGTCTCGGGAAACGGTTTTGTCTAATTCATGAGCCTGCCAAGTATAACATACAAGGGTGCTCAGCCTTAGCTAAGCACCCTTGTTGCTTGTCCGATCGCGGCTGTGCTAGATCAGCACGTCCGCCGCTTCCTGATCCGGCTCCGTCTCCTCGATCTCCCGCTGCGGTCGCATGCGCAGCAGGTTCTCGTGAACATCGACCACCACCACATCGTTCTCGCGGAACCGTCCGGCCAGCAGGCCTTCCGATAGCGGATCTTCGATCAGGTTGGTGATGATGCGGCGCAGCGGACGCGCGCCAAACGTCGGGTCGTAGCCACGCTTGGAGAGCAGATCCAGCGCCTCATCGGTGATCTCCAGCGTGATGACCTTCTCCTTGAGCTGAACACGCACGCGGTTGATCTCCAGCAGCGAGATCTTGCGGATCTCCTGGTCCGTCAGCGGATGGAAGATAATCGTCGCGTCGATACGGTTCAAGAACTCAGGCCGGAACATCAGCTTCAGTGAGTCGTCGACCTTCTTGCGCGTATCCGACTCATCGATCACGCCCTTCTTCGCGTCGAAGCCGATGCGCGATCCCTGGCG
>JAFAYS010000111.1 GCA_019240175.1 Chloroflexota bacterium
TGGCCAAACAGCTCCTCGGCGGTCAATAGCTTGCCTTCCATCCAGGGGAAGCGTTGCGGATCGAGCAGCTCAGCCTCGGGAAAGGCTTCGATCGCGGCTACCATCTGCTGAAAGACCTCCTGCGAGTCGTCCAGCACCTCGCGCACCGAGCGGTCGCGATTGGCCTCGTACAGCCAAGCGTTGATCTCGTCGTCGGTTTGCAGATGCGTCGGCCAGGGCACAGCAAAATCATCTTCGCCGCGCTGCGCCGCTTGTAGTCGCGCGACCGTGCGTTTGCGCCAGCCGGTGAGATGCGCCACAATATCTTTGATCGACCAGCCGCCGGCCACGTCGGGCTGATCCATCCGCGCCTCGCCGATCTGATCGAGTAAGGCTTGCCACTGTGCTTGCTCATGGTGGAGGTCGGCAATCAATGTGGAGTTAGTCATGATGACTCCTTGTACTACATAGATCGTGCGCGGATCTTTGCGTTTCAGCTGCCGCACTGATGGATCACGGGTTGTATTCCTGTATCCGTCGGCTGAGCCATCCTGGCCTCCCGACGCTGCGATCTTAAAGTGCTGCCACGCAAGCGCCGACATGTTGGCGCAGCAGCGGCTCGCTAATCGCCGTGACATCGATTTTGCTCGCGCCGAGAAACGTCACGAAGCGCGTAAATCCGCGTGCCAGAGCCTCGGCAAAATGCTCGTTGGTGCCGAGGGCGGCGTCTTCCAGCCACAAGCCTAGAATGACAAACGTGTTGGTCGTACGGTCGAGCTTGCTGTCGAAGCGCGCCACGAGCCGATCGCCCCACAACACCGGCAAGGTGTAGTAGCCGAACTTGCGTTGATGCTCCGGCTTGTACACTTCCCATACGTAATCGAAGCCAAAGAGCACTTTAGCCCGTCCGCGCGCGCTGACTTGATCCAGCGGTGCCAGGAAGACCGCCTCGTCCGTCGTGTTGGTTGCCAGCGGCGTCCAGGCGTGCGGCACACGGCCAGCGCTTAGCTCATGCAGCAGCCCGGCGTCGCTGCCAAGCGCGTAGTGGATCGCCTTCCAGCCTTCAACCTTGACCTCGATCAAGTCGCCGTCAGCCAGCATCGCCGCGCGCAGCTGCGCTACTTGATCAAATGGCACGCCGCGATGAAACGTATCTTGCGCGCGCTTGAGCTGTGACAGGCCGGAGAAGCTAACGTCCTTTTTGATCAAGAAGCGATCGGCCTCGGCATCATCACTTTCGCGGATCAGATGCGCCGGCGCGACGGCTTCCGTGAGGGCGTACACGCGCTCGAAGCGCTCGCGGTGATGCGTCATTACCTCGCCGATGCGCCACAGATAATACAAGGCCAGCGCGCTATCCTTGCGGCCTCGATAGTTCTGCGTGCGCGTGCGTGTTGTCATCGTGAAGTCGCGGTTGCTCACGGTGCCGCGCTCCCGCAAGATCTCGCGCATCTCAGCGACGGCCTCGGCGTGCTCAAGGCCCATGGCGCGGATTCGCGTTTCGTCATCACGCTCACGGCGCATAACGACGCGCCAGTGCGGCAGCTCGTCCATTGGTCGCGCGGCTAGCCAGCCACCCCAATCAAAGAACTTGCGCTGCTGGTAGGTCACCTCTTCCCACAGGCCAGGTGTGTAATCGAGAACGCGGCTATACAGCGTGATGTCATGGCTGCGCGCGATGATCTGCAATGGATCGAGCTGTAAGTACTCGATCGCGCGCATGGCCTGCTCCGTGCCGGTAACGCCACGCCAGCGCCGCCCAGGCCACAAGCCCTGCTTGCCGAGAATGAAACGCCGAGCTGTTTGGAGATCAATCGTCAGCATAGTGTCCTATCTCTTCTGTTTGGCCGCGCCAGATTGTATCATCGAGTGCGACATGACCACACGCTGTTTGTCACAACGTCTGCGCGCGGAGCCAGTGTACGCGCCAGGTGTGACACCTATGGTCACATGTTCTCCAAAATAGCAAAATCGAGACATGTGGTTGCTGCTCACTACCACCTTGACGCTATCGAACACATGTCCTAAGATGCCTGCGATTTGCGCATAGGGAGAACGTTGATGAATGCACAAGCCTTTCGCCATTTCTACGAGTATCACTTCGCCGAGAATCGCAACATCTGGGATCGCTACATCATGGCGCTATCTGAGGAGCAGTTCAACCAACATGTGGACTACTCCGGCGGCTCGGTCCGTAACCAGATCGTGCATCTGATGAGCGTCGACAATACCTGGTTTAGCGGACTGCGCGGCGTCGAGATTCCGGAGCACCTTGATCCCGCAGACTTTGCGGAGCGGCAAAGCATTCGCGCCTATTGGAATAACGTCGAGCAGCAGATGCGCGAATATCTGGCAGCGCTGCGGGATGATATGTTATTCGAGAAACCGTTTGATGATGACGAAGACAAAGATCTGATCCTGTGGCAAGTGCTGCTGCATGTGGCGAATCACGGCACGGATCATCGCGCACAAGTGCTCCGGCTGCTCAACGATCTGGGTGTCAAAACCGGGCCGCAAGATTACATTTTCTACGCCTACGACCACATCAGCGATTGAGCGCAGACCATCTGCTAATCTGACTCGGCAACGCGCCGCAATGTTCGCTCACCGATTGCGGCGTGCCGTGGATGATCGATCATCCCCGTATCCAGCAGCACCGTGCCAAACATGATCGCCCAGCCCTGTGCCCGCTGGAATGTTGCCTCGGAAAGGTTGGCGTAGGCCGTCAAGGCGGCTGAGCGGGCGGCGGGCTCGGCGAAGAGCATCCAGATCGACGCCAGGTCGGTCGCGCAGTCGCCGGCTGTGATGTCGCCCCAATCGATGATGCCTGTGATGCTGCCGTGCTCAACTAAGATGTTGCGCGGATGCAAATCGCCATGCAGCCAGGTTGCCGGCACATCTTGTGGGGCGCTCAGCGCGCGCTCCCAGATGTGCCTCAGCTGCGGTGTGATCAGGTTAGTTTTGCCTGCAAGCCGATTCATACGCTCTTCGATCACTGCCGCGCGCCCATGCAGTGGGCCACCGCGCACAGGATTGCGCGGCGCATCGCTTGGTGCGGCAACATGCAGCGAGCGCAGAAAGGCCGCAAAGATGCCGGCTTGTGACGAATGCGGGGCGTGCTGATCGGCGGCGTGGCCCGGCAGCCAGGGTACAACACTCCAGCGCCAGGGATAGCCGAGCGCGGGCGTGCCGATCCGGCAGGGCGCGGGAACCGGCAGCGAAAGCTGAGCGGCTAAACGTGGCAGCCAGGCTTGCTCGTGAGCAATCAGCGGCGCGGCAGCAGCCCGGCGCGGGAGCCGCACGACATAGGACTTGCCCAGGCGGAACATCGCGTTATCCCAGCCGCTATCAACCGATTGGAGCGGCAGATGCGCCAGGTCGGGGTGCTGCTCGGCTAACAGGTTGGCGACAAGCACGGTGTCGATCATGAACTCGGCTTGCGGCGTTCCTCCAACAGCCATACGATCTCCTTTCGCACACTATATGCGAGCTAACGAGTAATCATCGATCCCGAGCCGAATGTCAGGCGCGGCTTTTGATCTGGCCTGGGTGTATCATTCACGCGCAGGTCACGACGCTGCTTTACAGTCCTGCAGCAGATCTTTTAAAATGATGCGAGCAGAGTGTTGAACCGGAGCGCCGGCTGTAGATCCAGACGACGCGTCCAGGAGGTAAGCCGATGAAGATCGCTGTGAGCACGGATGAGCGCACCCATCTGGTAGATACGGTCATCGACGAGCTGAGCAAGCAAGGTCACGAGGTCACCTATTTTGGCCCAGCGCACGGCGATAGTGCAGACTGGCCCGATGTGACGCTGCAGGCAGTGACGCAGGTTGCCGACGGCAGCGCTGACGAGGCGATTGTGCTGTGCTGGACGGGCACCGGCTGTACAATCGTGGCGAATAAGGTGCCGGGCATTCGGGCCGCGCTGTGTCAGGATGCGCCAACTGCTCAGGGCGCGCGCATCTGGAATCATGCCAACGTCCTGGGGCTGAGCCTGCGCACCACGACCGAAGGATTGGCCAAAGAGATCCTGGAAGCATGGTTCGCCACGCCGTACAGCGATGATGAGTGGAATCGTCGCCAGATCCAGCGGATCGACGAGCTAGAGCGGCACTACCGGGGCTGACACCAGTTTAGTAAGATTGTGCGACGCAGCTTTCACCACGTCGCGCCAAGCTTTAGTGCTCAATGGGGATGACGAGCTGCTTCGGGAAGGGCGTCAGGTTTTCGAACTGACCGTCGGGTGTGCAGGCATAGACATCTTCTAAGCGTACGCCGAAGCCTTTACTGGCATAATACAGCCCAGGCTCGATCGTAAACACAGCGCCCGGCACGACCATATCGTTGCGCGTGGGCAGCGCCGAGAACAAGAGCTGCTCGTGGACTTCCAGGCCGATGCCGTGGCCAAGGTCGTGGATGTAGCCCTCTTCAAGCGGATACGCGCTGCCGATCGTGGGGTGGCCGCGCTCCTCGAAAAACGCGCACACCTGCTCCTGATAGCGCCGGGTCGGCTCGCCAGCCTTGAGATCCGCGACGACACGCTCCAAGATCTCCTGCACCTGATCGTAGACCTGCTGAAGCTCAGGCGAGGCATAGCCGATCGCGAAGGTGCGCGTCATGTCGTGATAATAGCCGTTGATCTCGCGCGGGCAAATGTCGATCGTGATCGCCTCGCCAAGTCGCAGCGGCTCTGAGTCTTCGCCTTCGGCATGTGGCAGCGCAGTGTCGCGTCCCTGCGAGAAGATGACTCCGATCGGCGATTCCATGCCGTGCGCCGAAACCTCACGATTGATCAAGCGTTTGACATCGCCGATCGTGATCGGCTGGCCCGCGCCGGTGACCACGATGCCGTCGTCGGCCCGGCCCGCGCGAATATAATCGACGACTGCCTGGACGACCGCGCAGGTTTTGCGACCCACCCGGCGCATCTGCTCGATCTCGTGGGCATCTTTGGAGAGCCGCGCCGTTGTAAGGATGTCGTGGTCGAACTCGCCGACAATCTCTATCTCGGGCATTACCTGTGACAATCGTGTGAGCAGCGCAAAGTTGTGGCCACTATTGACGGTGCCGTACACGCCCACGCGTCCGCTAACGCCCAGATCACGATACATGCGCCGCCGCCACTCCACCGCCGCATCAAGGCGATCGGGAAACTCGCGCGCGATCTCGCGACGGTTCCAGCGCTCGCTGGATACCGAGATCAGGCCGGTTGAGTCGGCCTGTAGCTGCTCCCAGGGATGATGTACCAGCATGGCGGGCTCGCCGCGCTTTTTGATCACCAGCCCGTTCACGTGCGCGCTGTTGACGAAGTAATTGTAATTCGGGTTGGCGGCATCAAAGCCATCGGGCCCTTCGACAACCAGCACATCGATGTTGCGCTCGGCCATCAAGCGATCAAGATCTTGTTTCACATGCCCTCTTATTTCCAGCGCAGGTTGCCCCACGTTATCTGTCCGTTCACCCGTGTCCTGCCATAGGGCAGGTCGTAGCCGGGCGGCGGAATGAGAATGTTGACATACAAAGCCTGGCGGATCGTCGCGCGGGCACCGGGCAAGCGCGCGCTCAGATCCGGAACCAGCTCAGGGAGCGCGAAGAACACGAACTCGCCAAAGCTCGCCGTCAGCCACTGCTCGAAGCTTTCGTCTTGCTGCGGATCGAATGGTTTGCACAGGGCAATTAATTGGCAGCGCTCATAGAACTGCGCGTATCTGGGCACCGACCAGCCGGCGAAGTGCCAGATTTCATCGAAGGAGATCGTAGCCAAATCGTCCAAAAACGTCTCCCAGGTCGCTTGCAGCGCTTGCAGATTATCCAACATCGCTTGTGGGTTGGGATCAGACTTTCGTTCAAGCCATGTGTCGATGAAAGCGGCGATCGCGCAATCTGGCCGTTGCAGCACCAGACCTGGATGTTCCCCGCCGCCACCGCCGATCACCAGCTGCTGCGGGCTACAGTTGAAGTCGCGCGAGCTGGGAGGATTGCCAGTGATGGTTTCGAGCGGATGGTACACCGGGATTCCAGCGAACAAACCGACGAGCTCATGATCGATCGTGTCTATGTAGCTCATGTGTTGCTCACGAGATAATGTGTACGTTGCCACGCGTCGGGAACGTGCAGCCAAAGCCCTGGACAGAGGCAAGGGCTGTAGAACGGTTCCTGCGGAAATTCGTGGAGCAGATAGGCCCGTAGCTCCGCCCGACATGCCTCTGCGAGGACGTGCGCCACGATGGTGGTATCTGTGACGGGCACGCCTCTCGCCGAAAGATCGAGATCGGGATAATGGGTACACTCGCTAAACCAGGTTTTGCCATCCAGCGCACGCGGCCCGCCCAGACCATGCGGACACCCGAGATGACGACGTGACTCTGGTGTGCAATGACACCACCAGGTCATGTACGTAATCGCAACTGGCACCAACGCCAGCCGGTCGATCAGGTCGAGCGCGTCTGTGATCGGCACAAGCAGATCGATATAGCCGGAACCGACGGGCAGCACACGAAATTCTGCTAAAACATCGTCGATAACAGTTCGCAGCGCGTCTGAGTTTGCTTGTAGATGTTGCAGATATGAGCTCATGTGTTTAGGCTTATGAGACAGCCTGCATAAACTGGAGTAGTGCGTCAGTTATCTTTGCTGTGTGATATGGTACGAGCATGTGATCGCCTATGATGCCGTGCCACGCAACATGTGGATGCTCGGACGCCATCTGCTCAAAAGCTATTTGCACCCCGCTTCGCCACGCCTGCATCAAATCTACTGTTCCAGTGCTGTCAGTAAGTGGTGCGGCGGGATCGATCGCTTCAATAAACAATAGTGGACAGGTTACTGCACGGGTCAGGGCAAAGATGTCAATGTCGAGTACGGCTCGCGACAAGGCCGCGATGGCTGTCGGCGAAGGATTTTCCTCATACTGACCATCTGCCCACTGAAACCATGTGCGCTCGGTGGTTGGACCAATAATGGACCAATTTTCGCTACGCTGCATGGCCTGCGTGCGCTGTGCTTCCAGATGTTGTGTCAACGCTGCCGCCGATAAAAGGCGTGGTGGGGCCGAGGTGTCTGAGGGAAG
>JAFAYS010000134.1 GCA_019240175.1 Chloroflexota bacterium
AGGAAAGGATTAAGCAATGGCACATAAAAAAGGCGTTGGTAGCTCACGCAACGGTCGTGACAGCAAGCCAAAAATGCGCGGTGTGAAGCAGTACGGCGGCCAGGTCGTCAAACCGGGTATGATCATTGTGCGCCAGTGCGGCACCAAGATTCGCCCCGGCAACAACGTCGGGATGGGCCGCGACTACACGCTTTACTCGTTGATCGATGGCGTTGTCACGTTTGAACATCACTCACAGACCCAGAAGAAAGTCAGCGTGTATCCAGTTGCTGTTGCGGAGCAGACGGAAGTCGTCGCCTAAGCAGCAGCACCACGCAATACTCACGCAGCGGCACGGCTGCTGCGCTGAGGAGGAAGTCATGAAGCAGGGAATTCACCCTAAATACGAAGAAACAACCGTTACGTGCGCCTGTGGCAATGTCTTTACCACCCGCTCGACGCGCCAGAACCTGCGCGTTGACGTGTGCTCGAACTGCCACCCGTTCTACACCGGCGAGCAGCGCATCGTCGATACGGCGGGCCAGGTCGATCGGTTCATGCGCCGCTTGCAGACGGCCCAGAACAAGCAGGCCGCTGCCGCACAGAACCGCAAGCCGGCGGAGGCGCCCAAGAAGCGCTCCCTGTACCAGGAAGTCTTCGGCGAGGACGAGCAGCCCGCAGAGTAAGGTTTGATCACCCAGGCCAAAGGGCAGCGCATCATGCGTTGCCCTTTTCCTTTGCCCATCCACCTATCAGCGCCCCGTTGCCAGTTTGAGGAGTGAAACCATGCTTGAAGGATCAGCCGGTAGCATCGAGGTGATCTGCGGCTCGATGTTCAGTGGCAAGACCGAAGAATTGATCCGGCGGATCAAGCGTGCCCAGATCGCGCGGAAACATGTTCAGGTGTTCAAGCCCTTGATCGACACGCGCTACAGCACGGAAGAGGTCGCCTCACACGATGGCGTGCGCGCCCAGGCGATACCCGTCGCAACTGCTACCGAGATCGCGGATCTGATCCAGCCGGAAGCGCATGTGATCGCGATCGACGAGATCCAGTTCTTCGATAGCGAGGTGATTCAGCTCTGCGAGAAGCTCGCCAGCGACGGCAAGCGGGTGATCGTGGCGGGCCTAGACCAGGATTTTCGCGGCGAGCCGTTCGGGCCGATCCCGCAGCTGATGGCCAAGGCCGAAGACGTGGCCAAGCTCCACGCGATCTGTGTTGTGTGCGGCACGGCAGCCAGTCGTACACAGCGTTTGATCGACGGCAGACCGGCATCCTATCACGATCCTGTGATTCTGGTCGGCGCTCAGGAAGCCTATGAGGCCCGCTGCCGGCATCATCATGAGGTACCGCGCTAGAGCACCGCAGACCTTCAACAACAAGAAGACGCTCCCTTTGCCCAATCTCAGATAAACTTCATCGGGAGCATATCTGTTTCATGGGAATGGGTAAAGGGAGCATGATGACAGTCCGTTTGTTTCCTTTTCCCTCGCTTCTCCCCGCCTATTCCTCAGCCGAATACATGTGCTATACTTGGCCCATGCCTGGCGCACATACACATGACAGAATTACCCTCGTCAGCGGCATTCTTTTAGCGCCCGTCTGCTGGGTACTTTCGCCCGACCACTCGCTCGCAACCGTACTAACGGTGACGTCGGCGCATCTGATCTCCGGCCTGGTCTTTTCCTGCGATCTCGACATCGACTCGCTGGAGTACCGGCGGTGGGGCATTTTACGCTTTATCTGGTGGCCCTACAAAGAAACGATCCCGCATCGCTCCTGGCTGAGCCATGGGCTGGTGATCGGGCCGCTGCTGCGACTGGCCTACTTTGGCCTGATCGTCTATGGCATACTGTGGCTGATCTTTAACGCCACCGGCAGTACCGAGCTATGGCAGCAGCTTCAGCGCTCGTTCGTGACGACGATCCAGCAGCACTCCGGCCAGACCTACGCCTTTTTGATCGGCTTTGTGCTTGGCGGCGCGGCGCACTCGATCCCTGACTGGCTGACGACCGGCACCAAGCGCGCCTGGAATCAATGGACAAAGTTTTAGCCTATGCAAGAGCTTGATCAGTTGATGACCGAGGGCGAGAGCGAGCGTGTCGCGCTGCTGCGAGAGCGGACGCGACCCGACGAGCTAGCCGAGACGCTGGCGGCGTTTGCGAATCGCAACGGCGGAACTATTGTGCTGGGCATCGGCGGGCGGGTGCGGCCCAAGCTCGAAGGACTCCACGATCCTGCTGCTGCGGAG
>JAFAYS010000167.1 GCA_019240175.1 Chloroflexota bacterium
CTGACGATTATCTGGTCAAGCCCTTTCGCCCGCGCGAGCTGATCGTGCGCGTGCGCGCTTTGCTCCGCCGGAGTGCGCTGCTGCAACAAACGATGGAGGCCGATCGCGCGCCATCGCCCGAGGTGCGCAGCTACGGCAGCTTACGCCTCGACGCGACGGCGCACCAGGCCACCCTCGCCGGCCAGCCGCTCGATCTGACGCCCACCGAGTTCAGCCTGCTCGATCGGCTGCTGCGCAACCCAGGCCGGGCTTTTAGCCGCAGCTATTTGCTCGATACTGTCTGGGGCCAGAGCTACGTCGGCGGCGATCGCTCGGTCGACAACGCGATGCTGCGCCTGCGCAAAAAGCTCGGCCCGCTGGGCGATGCGATCGAAACCGTGTGGGGCATCGGCTATCGCTTGCAGCCTGCAGCTGCACCCAAGGACGAGCCACAATGATCCGGCTGCGCCGGCTTTGCGCTAATGTCGTGAGCTGCTTGCCCGCTGCCTCAAGCTTTATGTACAGCCGCACAGCATGATTCAGGATCGCGATCCAGTCACGCATCACGATGCACCGCCCGACAGCGCAGCTCCTCGATCATGCGCAGGCACGCTGTCTCACGCCTGGCGCGCGGCGATCCTGAACGCTGCGCCATATCAGGCAGTTCTTGAAAGCTGCACACTGATCGCCGTTACGCTCGTGCTCCTGGTGATCAGCTCCGCGCGCTATGACGACAGCCAGAGATTTTTGCTCGGCTGCTTTGGGCTTGGCGAGCTAGCGGCGCTCCTGCTCGCGCTACGATTACGTCAACCTCAGGCCACGCGCTGGCGGCAAATCGCTAGCGAGCTTACAGTTGCCGGCCTGTCGGCAGGCAGCCTCAGCGTCCTGTTCAGCTTGACGATGCTGATCATGCTGCGCCGGCACGCGCCAGCCAACCCGCTACCCAGCATGATCACAGCCGGCGCAGCGCTCCCGATCCTGCACGGGCTGACCTACCTGATTCTGCGTGCTGGCATGCGCGGACTGCGCTGGTGGAGCCGACTGCGCCGGCGACGCCTGCTGTGGACGCTCACCCACGATCAGCTCGTGGTGGTGCTGGCTGTGGGCAGCATCGCCGGGATCTGCGCGCTGGGCGTGGCACTCGCCAGCGGCACGCTCCATGAATCGCTGGCGGGCGATGCGCTTGGCCAACAAGCGCTGAGTCTGTCACTGATCGGCGCGCTGTATCTCGGGCTGAGCGCCGCCCTGCTGATCGCAGCGCTGCCGCTGGCGGTGTTGCTCTCATATGTGCTGGTGCGCCGGATCGTGCAGCGGGTGGAGCTGCTGGCCCAGGCGACCGATGCCGTGCGCCAGGGAAACTATGCGACGCAAGTGGCGGTTGTCGGGCAAGATGAGATCGCCAGGCTTCAGACGAACTTCAATGCCATGGCCGCCGAGCTGGATCGGACGCTGCGTGAGCTTCAGGTTGAGCGCGATCGTACTGCGGGGCTGCTGCAAGCGCAGCGTGAACTCGTGGCCAGCGTCTCGCACGAGCTGCGCACGCCCGTCGCAACCCAGCGCGCCTATCTCGATACGATCTTGCGCCAGAAGGCCGACCTACCGCCAAACATCGCCGCCGATCTGATTGTTGTCGAGCGGGAAACGCAGCGCCTCCAACGCTTGATCGACGATCTTTTCACGCTCGCCCGCGCCGAAGTCGGACGGCTCACACTCACAGCTCAGCCACTGGATCTCGGAACAATCGCCGAGCGCGTGGTCGCGATGCTGGCACCGCTGGCCTGGCGCAGCCGTCGCATCGAGCTGGCAGCGCAGATCCCAGCCGAGCCCAGCCTGGCGCTGGTCGACGAAGGCCGGTTCGAGCAAATCCTGCGCAACCTGATTCATAATGCGCTGCGGCACACGCCGCCGGGCGGAATGATCATGGTCGCGGTCATCGCCGAGCACACGACGATCCGCGTGGACGTGCATGACACCGGCAGCGGCATCGCGCCAGACGATCTACCACAGATTTGGAACCGCTTCTACCGCGCCGACAACGCGCGAACGCTCGATCAGAGCGGCGTGGGTCTCGGGCTCGCGCTGGTCAAAGAGCTAAGCGAGGCTATGGGCGGCAGTGTTGCGGTGACGAGCATCCTTGGCACTGGCAGCTCATTTACCATCCGGCTGCCGCGCATTACCGCTTCTGCGGCGCACCCAGCACCACGCAGCGAATAAATCCTCTTCGAAAGCCCTGCGCAGCCATCAGGCGTCGCGAGTATGCGGGCGCTCGGCTTTGCTTTGTTTGCGACAGTTTTGCGACATATTCTGGATAAACCTGCGACAGGTGGTGGGTATCGTTGATGGTGGCGCTGGTTTCTGACCAGCAAACCGTATTCGACGCATCACAGCCGGAGAGTATTCGATGAGAACCTTTGAGATCGTTTTACTGGTAGTGAATCTGGTATCGCTCGGGCTGAGCGGTAAGCAGCAGCCACGGCAAGTTTGGCTGGGGATCGCAGGTGTCAATCTTGGCGTCTGCTTAATCCATGGCCTCTACGAAGGCTTCCGCTACCAAATGGTTTTTTCCTACCTGTTTGTCGTTGTGCTTACTGTGTACCTAGCAGCAAGCGCCACATTCTTGAAAGCCAAACCGTCCAAAGCGCTCAAGATTATAGCCGGCGGCGTAGGCTTTTTCTCGCTTGGGATCAGCGCTTTTCTCGCCTATGCCCTGCCGGTCTTTACGCTGCCGGAGCCGACCGGCAACTACCCTGTGGGGATTAAGTACGTGCATCTGGTTGATCAGCAGCGCACTGATCCTTTCTTGGATACAACAGCCAAGCCACGCGAGCTGATGGTCAAGATCTACTATCCCGCCCAGCGCGACGACACCAAACCGTTCTCGCCGTACTTTCGCAATTCACGCGCGCTGATCCGGCTGTTTACCACCCACAATGGCCTGCCGGCCTTCGTGTTTGACCATCTCAGCCTCGTACAAACGCACGCAAAAGAAGATCTGCAAATCTCAGATGCACAGCCACGCTATCCTGTGATCCTCTTCTCGCACGGCGCAGGCACGACCATGGAAGTGCAAACCGCCCAAAGCGAAGATCTGGCGAGTCACGGCTACCTTGTGGTGGCGATCGACCATACCTACGCCTCAGTTGGCACGGTCTTTCCTGAGCGAGTTGTTTCGGGGCGAGAAGCGACAACCGATTTTAAGACGGCTGAGCCGGCAGAGATTATCACACAAATTATGGCCGACGATGCGCGATTTGTGATCGAGCAGCTGACTGCCATGAACCAAGGGCAGCTTGTCACACTGTTTCAAGGCAAGCTCGATCTCCAAAAGATCGGTGCGATTGGCCACTCGGTTGGCGGCGCAGTCGCCTATAACCTGGCGATTAACGAGCCCCGCGTCAAGGCCGCCATTGATCTAGACGGCACTGTTTTTATCACTCCGCCAGGGAAGCCCGAGGCCGTGGCACCACTGCTGATGCTAGCCAACGATCAATACCATATCCAGGCGATCAAGGATCGCCGCCCGCTTATGAGCAAGCTCGCAGATCTGCCGGCTGATGAGCAAGCCATCACGCGCTCGATCTACGGCAGCGAGGAGGCTTATAACGCGGCGTACACCAAAGCCCAGCAAAACATCATAGGGCTGAGCGAGGTGCTTAAAGCGTCGGGAAGTCTCTTCACCATTGAAGGCAGTGACCATATGAAATTTACAGATATTGGTCTGTTTATTGGCGCTCGGCAGCTACGCGAGCTGATAGGCATCCGAGGAACAACCGATCCGGCAACCTGCCTTGAAATCACCAAAGCCCTAACCCTGGCCTTCTTTGACCAACACGTGAAAGGCGAGGCCAACGCTGCGCCGGAAGCTTTGGTTACGAGGTATCCGCAGTTGAAGAAAGTTGAT
>JAFAYS010000250.1 GCA_019240175.1 Chloroflexota bacterium
AAGGAGATCATTAGGTATTAATGACGTCTATGCCTGGACAACTCCTAAATTTCGACAACAATTCGTTTTACCTCATATTTTACATCTCGTAGGGAAAGACGTTCAGAATCTCCCACTCCTTAACGTATGGCAGAACGAAGCAGGAAATGACGTGGAACTTTACCAACTCCAACATGGGCACCTTCTAGTTTTTCCAGCAGAACATGATCCTAACGTCTATGTACATATACAACATAAAGACCTTGAATTCTTAAAGACCTATGTTAGAGATGTCTTCTTTAAGATTGATTGGACGTAAGCAAAGCTCGGGCATTCCCTGGAAAAGCTTATCCACACTCTTACCACATAAGGTAAAGCAACGCCCTGTTTCTATTCTAAGCGATGCTAGCATGATGTCGGATCAACCAGAATCAATGCCGCCGAGTGCGCCGCTGGCCTACACCGCCAAAGGCCTCGCCGCGCTGATCAACGACGGCGGCGACCAGACGCTCTCGGAGCGCACGATCTGCGAGTGGTGCGCCAATAACCAGATTCCCGGCGCGACCAGAATCGGTGGGTACTGGCTGATTCCCGGCAGCGCCGTGAGCGCGCTCTTCCTCAACGTCAGCGCTCCCAGTGAGCCGCAGCCAGAAGCCGCAGCCGTCGAGCTGTCATCGCGCGACCTGGCGATCGTGCGCGGGCTGGCGGCGGGCAAAAGCCAGCGTCAGATCGGCCTTGAGCTGCATCTCGCCCATGCCACGATTATGCAGTACGTCAAGCGCATTCGGGCGCAGCTTGGCGCACATCATCAGGCGCATCTGATCGCGATCGCCAAAGACCAGCGGTTGATTTAATTGGTTCTCCGTTCTCGGCTTATTATTGGGCATATGGCCTATTGCCAGCGCTTCATGCTACCTGTATGCTCTAGATCACCATCGTATCTCGCATCTTACACAATAGGCAGATCAATGCTTCAACATCGCTGGTTGCGCTCCTGGAAAGCTGCCCTGCTTGCACTCCTCGCAGGCATATTCTATCTATTCTGGGCTCAAAATGTCATGCCCTATGGCGGGAGGATAGGCTCTTATCGCTACGCGCATTGGCTGTTCACTCCCACGCCGCTCTTTTTTCTAATCGCTGGGATCGGGTTGGTCCTGGCTATCTGCGCGGCCCTTGCTAGTAGCTTTGGCTTTGGTGCGCGTGAGCGCGCAGGGCAGCGCTGGCTGATCGCGCTCTGGCTCGGTTATGCGACGTTCATCTTCGGCATCGCCTATAACGAGGGTTCAGCATTCCCGTTGACGCAGCGCACTATTCGCCAATCGGCAGGCCCGTACACCTACGTGTTGCAGGGCATGAGCAGCGTCAACGTCAGTGGCCATATGTTCTACTGGCTGTACGAGTGTGATCGGCTGGAGCTGGTGTGCATGTACTTGACCAACGAATCGCTTACGGTCTTTGAAGGATCGGAGCCACAGTTCATCGTCGATCAGGATCAACAAAGTTTGTGGGTTATAGCCGAAGGCAAGACTCTGGTCGGCTGGCCAATGCCGGAGTAGTGGGCGCTCAGGCGATCCAGCTTAGGCTACGTTCCAGCCGCCGCAATACGCACATCACTCAGCAGCCCAGCGTTATCAGTCGTCGCCAGCAAATCCAGCAGCCGCAGCACGCGCGCCACAATGCCGGCATCGCGGTTGATCGCACGCGCGGCCCCGTAGGCGGCGATCGCCTGGGGCATGTGCTCCGCGCCTTCGATCACCGCCAGCCCGGCCAACGCCAGCCCTTTGGCGTCGAGCGCTTTGAACAGCTCGGGTGTGTGGGTCAGCAGCGCGTCGGCCTCGCCAATCGCCGCCGTGAAGTGCTCACGTGCCGCCTCGCGATCGTCCGCAAGCAGCGCCAATCCTAGCAGCACCAGCACATTGTAGGTATGCTCCGGCGATCGGTGGAGCAGCGCGGCTTCGGCGGCTGCCTGCGCTGCTATGCGATCGCCGTCCAGAAGCTTGGCCATCGCCAGAAAGCGACTGCTGAAGCTGGCCAGACGCGGGCTGGCAATCTCCGCCGCAAGCTGGGCGCTCTGCTGCGTCAGCTGCTCGGCCTCGGCGTAGCGCTGCTCGTCGATCAAAATAATCGCCTGATTGACGAGCGTCGTGCCTTCGCTGCCGCGCGCCCCCACCGATCGCGCTATTGCCTGCGCCTGCTTGAGATAATCCAGCGCTTTAGCCGATTGCCCAAGATCGCCGTAGCACAAGCCGAGATTACCCAGGATCACGCTTTCGCTGCCTTTATCGCCAAGTCTACGCGCAATGCCCAGCGCCTGCTCGTCATAATCGAGCGCCTGCTCCGTCGCGCCGATCTCTTTGGCGCAAAGGCCCAATCCCAGCAGCCGCGACTGCGTGGCGTACTGATCTTTGGTTTCGCGGGCGATCATGAGCGCCGGTTTGAGCTGCTCCATCGCCTTGGCGGGCTGTCCCAGCTGTATCCAGTATTGCCCAAGATTGCCCAGCCCGATGCCTTCGCCGGCGCGGTCGTTGTGCTCGCGGGCCAGCGCCAGCGACTGCTGGTGATAGCTCAGCGCGGCCTCGTGCTCGCCCAGACTTTGATGCGCCGCCGCTAGCTGATCGGTCGTGAGCAGTGCCAGCCGGTAGTCGTCGAGCTTGCCCTGCAGCCGTTCGTTCAGCTGGATCAGCCGACGCTGCTGGCCTAATGCGTTGAGCGTCGGCCCGATCGTGAGCAGCACGCTGGCCGCCGTCTCGTGATCCTCATCCGCCAGCCGCAACTCGAACTCGGCCAGCTGCGGCGCGAGATCATCCAATCGTTTCCAGCTTTTCTCGGGCAAGCGCGCCTGCTTGAAATACTCCGCCGCCCGGTGAAGCAGCGCGTACTGCGTGAAGCGCGGCGCACCTTTTGCGCTGCGGTCGGCTGGCTCGCCGCATGGAATCTGACGCAGCACGTCGATCGCTGCAAAGCCCGTGAGCCGGTAAAGCTGGCCCTGGCTCTGCACCATGCCCATGCCGATCAAATGCTTGAGCAGCGGCTCGCTCTTGAGGCCGGGCAGATACGGCAACAGCAAATAATCGACGGCGCTGGCAGGCACCGGGCGGCGGTAGATCGCCAGCGCCTGGACGAGCTGCCGAGCACCGGGATCAAGCCGCGAGATAGCTTCTTCATGCAGCCACTCGCTCAGCGTGGCAGGCGGGAGCGACGGCATTTCGTCCAGCAGATCCGCCAGCGTCGCCTGGTAGTCGGCGACCAGCAGCGCGACCAGCCCGCGCATCGCCTGGGGATCGCCGCCCGTTCGATCCACCATTTGCGCCAGTAGATCATCGGGAGCGTCGCGCAGGCCGAGCTTGCCGTCGGCGTCCAGGGCGCGCAGCAGCGCAGCGTCGTCGGGCACGGAGCGTGCTTCGGCTGTGATTGGCTCCTCGTGCTCCGCCGTCAGCAGCCCGCTGTGTCGCTCACGCTCAATCTGGCGCTCGATGTCGATGCTGCCACGCTTGGATGCGCGCTGTGGATCATCGACCACGCGCTGCTGCTGCTCGATCTGCTGCTTGATCAGCGCGATCACATCTCGTGTGCGCTCCTGCCGCGACGGCTCGTGTTTGAGACCGCGCTCGACGTCGGCCAGCCGCTCTTTGAGCGTTTGCAGCCGGCCCTTGGGCGTGTCGAGCTGCTGAAGCCGGGTGCGCAGCTGTGTCAATCCGCGCTCGAATGCTGTGAAATCGATCGTTCTGCGCGGTTGGAGTCGTGGCGGCAGCACAGTGCTGGCATCCAGCAGCAGTGGCAGAATCGGCTTACCGTAGCGCAGCGCCAGCTGCCAGTCGCGCGCGCGCGGCGATTCTTCGGCCACGCTAGCGGGCGTCATAACAAAGATCAAGCTAGCGCAGTCGCGGATCGTCGCAGCAAGATCGTCGCCCTGATCGGCGAGCAGCACAGCCGGCAGCGACGGCGATCCGGCGCTGAGCGCGGCGGCGAGGCGATCGGCGAAATCGTGGGCGTCGACGGTGGCATAGCTGATAACGTGGCTTGGCATGAGTCGCCTTTCGGGTGTGCGTTGCGTCGATTGTAGCAGCCGAGCGGCGATCCCGGCAAGCTTAAAGATCAAACGCCGACTCACACTTTTGGCGAGTCGGCGCTTGGTGCTGCGGTGTAGCTTGTACGTTTAGCTGGACTACTTGGCCGTCGCGGCGTTGTGCTGGTGGCCTTCGCCGACGTAGCCGGAGCGTAGCTCGACCGGCTTGCTCTTGCCACGCAGCCGCATATTCAGCAGCTCGACAAAGACCGAGAAGGCCATCGAGAAATAGACGTAGCCCTTTGGAATATGCTGGTGAAAGCCTTCGGCGATCAGGTTGACACCGATCAGGATCAAGAACGCCAGCGCCAGCATTTTGACAGTCGGATGGCGATTCACAAAGTCGCTGATCGCGCCCGCCGAGACCAGCATGATCACGACGGCGATCACCACGGCGGTAATCATGATCGCGACCTGATCGACCATACCGACGGCGGTAATCACCGAGTCGAGCGAGAAGACGATATCCAGGATCAAAATCTGTGCAATAACCGCTGCAAACGAAGGCCCGACGCGCGACTCGGCGTGGCCTTCCTCGCCTTCCAGCTTCTCGTGGATCTCATAGGTCGCTTTGCCGACCAGGAACAGGCCGCCGGCGAGCAGGATCAGGTCGCGTCCTGAGAAGCCTTGGCCAAAGACCGAGAACAGCTCGCCGGTGAGGCCAATAATCCACGAGAGCGACAGCAGCAGTAAGATACGCGTGATCAACGCGAGGGCCAGACCGACCGTGCGAGCGCGAGCTTGCTGGTCCTTGGGCAGTTTTGCCGCCAGGATCGAGATGAAGATGACGTTGTCGACGCCTAGAACGATCTCCAGGGCGGTGAGGGTGAGCAAACCAACCAGGGCATCGGTGGTGAACAGCTCTTGCATTGGCACAAACTCCGGCTAAAACAACTGAGTAGTGCTAGGATATCGGTTAGCCGGCGATGTGTCAAGTCATTGGCACAGGACAATAAGCAGATCTTGCAGCCTGGCGCGTAAATCTTGTTTGCTGGCCTGCTGCGGTGAATCCTGATATGCGCAGGTGGGGATAATGACCTAGTAAAACACTTTACAAATTAAAAGATGTTGGAGGGGATTGTAAAAAATACAATCACCTCCAAAGTGCTATTGGTCATGCTCCGAGCCGATGTACACGCGCGAAGCGTGGCTCAGCTTGATATGGTGTCTGGGCTAGGGGTAGGTGTACAGTGCCAGCAGGTTGCCCTCGGTGTCCTCGATCGTCGCGTAGCTGCCGGCGTCGCCCATCGCCGTTTTGGGCTCAATCACCTTGCCGCCCGCCGCCTCGACGCGATCGAGATGGCCGGGCAAGTCGCCGCCGGTATCGAGGTAGACCAGCGCGCCCTTGTTGCTGGGCTCAAAGTTCTGCGTCTGGTTCAGCGAAATGCCGGGCTGTCCTTCGTTGGTGTTGGCCAGCGTCGTGGTGCGCCGTACGCCGTCGTCGCCGATCTCGGTGGGCTGGAGGTTGAAGACTGTCTGGTAAAACGTGCTCGCGCGATCGAGGTCTTTCACAGGGATCTCAACCCAGACTACCTGCATTGTACTCCTCCTTGATGAGCTACAGATCTACATTGACTATACGCTCAAATGTTCTAATTGTCAATCGTTATCTGGCTTGCATTGGCTTGGAGGTTGACGTAACGATGGGTTTTGCTATACAGCCGTAAAGGTCACCGGCAGCGTTTCCAGCGAGCGCGGACCCCAGACCTGCCGCCAGGCTGGTATCTCTGAGACAAGCTTGAGATCCGGTAGCCGCCGCAGCACGGTGTTGAAAGCGATCTGGCCCTGAAGCCGCGCCAGCGCCGCGCCGATGCAGAAATGCGGGCCATGGCTGAAGGTCAGATGCGGATTCGGGCGGCGCGTAATATCGAAGCGATCGGGATCGGGGAACTGCGCCGGGTCGTGGTTGGCCGCGCCGAACGCGCAGACGACTTGCTGCCCGGCCTGGATCAGCTGGCCGCCGAGCTCAAGATCCTCAGTTGCCACGCGCGTGACCATCGTGAAGGCCGGCTCGTAGCGCAGCGATTCCTCGACGGCAGAGGCGGCTAGCTCGGGTTGCTCCCGGAGCAGGCGATACTGATCCGGATTGCGCAGCAGATGAAACAAGCCGCTGCTCATGGTGTCGGTCGTCGATTCGTGGCCGCCCTGCAGCACGATCATACACTGCGACAGCAGCTCGATCTCGCTCAGCTGTCCGGCCTCCTGCTCGGCGATCAGGTTGCTGATCAGATCGCCGCGTGGATTGCGCCGGCGGTCGTCCACGATCTGCCGCAGATAGTCGGCCATTTGCTCCACAGCCTCGTTGAGCACCGCAATCGTCTCGGCGTTACCAATCGAGCCGATCGCGAAGTACATGGTGATCGCTCGCGCCCAATGCTGGAAAAGTTTGGCATCGCTGACGGACGCGCCCAGCAGCTCGGTGATCAGGATCAGTGGTAGCGGCAGTGTGAAATCGGCCACCAGATCCGCCTCGCCGCGTCCCTGAATCGCGTCGATCAGCTCGTCGGCCAGCGTTTGGATGCGCTGCCGCAGCTGCTCCATGATACGCGGCGTAAAGGCCGTGACCAGCACATGCCGCAGCCGTCTGTGGTCCGGATTATCCTGAAACACCACCCAGCGGCCCAGCATCTCGTTGGCCGGCGCCAGCTGGCGACGCAGATCGTCCGAAAGCTGCATCGTTTGAAACTCACGCGTCAGCGCCGCCGAGAGTCGCTGGTCGAGCAGCGCCGCTTTCACGTCGGCGTAGCGTGTCAGCACCCAGCCGCCGAAGAATTGGCTCCAGTAGATCGGGTTGGTCGCGCGGACACGGTGAAACTGCGCGTACGGATCGGCCAGCATCGTCGGGCTGAAGGGATCGCTGGCGGCTGGCAGCGGGACGGCGGACGTGCTCATGCATTTGCTCCTTTGCTACGTCGAAGGCAATAAACGTGTAGTATACGAGTCAGTCGTCATAGGAGATCGGGGGATGTGCGAATATGATTCATCCCCTCGCTAAGCCACAGGAGGCCCCGCATGCGGCGCATATGGACGATCATTGGTGTTGACGATGTACCCGGCAGCTTCACCTGGTATCAGTCGCTGCTTGGCCTACCGCCGACGGTTCCCGGGCATGACCACTTCGGTCAAATTTGCGACTCGGATGGCACAGTCTTGCTCTGCCTGCACGCCTGGGGTGCGCATGAGCATCCTTCTTTGATCAGTCCTGAGCACGCGCAGCCGGGCAATGGCCTGCTCCTGTTTTTTCGTGTCGATGATTTTGACCTGTCGTTGGCACGCGCACGCACGCTGGTTGCTCAGTTCGAGGAGGAGCCCCACGCGAACCCGAACACAGGAACCAGGGAGTTCACCTTGCGCGATCCGGATGGCTATTACGTCACGATCAGTGAGCTCAACGCGGCCTAACACGGCTTCAAGCGTCCGCCGGCTTGGGATACGCAGCGACGTCCACGCCAAAGCAGCGCCGCCCCTGGGAGGTGCCTCACAGCAATTGATTGTAGAATACACGTTATAGTTCGGAGTCTGTCGGTGGAACACAAGCGCGCTCGTCGCCGCGCTTGCCGGGATGTACAAGATCAGCTACTGGCAGTAGCGCTCGACGGTATCGAGTAGATCGGTCAGTCGCACCGGCTTTTCGAGATATTCGACCGGCGCCGAGGAAAGTACTTTTTCCTGGCTATTGCGATCCGCCGACAGCAGCACGACCGGAATCGATGCCAGCCGCGAATCGGCCTGCTGCTCGTCCAGAAATTGCATGCCACTCATGACCGGCATCATCAGATCCAGCAGGATCAGATCGGGCACCAGACCTTTGCGCAGCATGTTAAGCGCTTCCTGACCGTTGGCCGCGCCCACAACCCGGTAGCCCTCTTCTTCCAAAAATTCGGTCAACGCATCGCGAATCAGGAACTCATCCTCGACGATCAAGATGTTCGGCGCTACTTGCCCGGCCATGTTTTGATGATACCTTTCGCTAGATCGAGCGTCGACGCTCAGCGGGAGAGATCAAGCAATCGATATTGCTTATCGTGTGCTAAGCAGCATCTATGCCTCGGTCTCAGACTTGCTGCGCACCAACGCATCGAGACCCAGCGCGGCGTCGGCGCTGCTGGCGTCGATGCGCAGCGTGCCGTCGACGCTTGGACGCGGCAGGCTCACGGTAAAGGTCGAGCCACGGCCTAGCTCGCTGCTGACCCGAATCGTGCCGCCGAGCGCCTCGACGATCTGATGCACAATATACAGGCCAAGCCCCAGGCCGCCGTAGTTATCGGACGAGACCGCGCGCTCGAAGCGTACAAAAATCCGCTCAAGATGCTCCTGCGCGATCCCGATGCCCTCGTCGCGGACAAACATCTGCACGCTCTCGCCGGTCTGTCTGATGCTGATCGCGATCGGATTGCCCGAGCCATATTTGATCGCGTTGGAGAGCAGATTGGTAACAACTTGCTCTAGCCGCAGGCGATCACCGCAGACCGGTGTGTGCTCCTCACAGGCCAGGTGGAGCTGCGATCCGACCTGCGCCAGCTGCTCCTCGAAGCGCACTGCCACCGTCTGCACAACCTCGGACAGGTTGATCTCTTCGATGCGCATATCGATCTGGCCGCTGCGAATCCGCGCCACGTCCAGCAGCTCGTTGATCAGTCCTGCCAGCCGCTCGGTCTGCTGGTCGGCCAGCTCAAGCTTGGTCACAATGCGCTCAAGCGAGAGCTTCGACTGGCCGCCTTTATACACCGAGCGCAGCAGCGTCTGGACCTGAAGCTGCAGCGAGGTCAGCGGCGTTTTCAGCTCGTGTGAGGCGATCGACAGAAACTCGTCGCGGGCAAGAATTGCTTCCTGCGACTCGCGGTACAGCCGGGCGTTGTCGACGGCAATCGCCGCCCGCCGCGCCAGATCTTCGGCCAGGCGCAGATCCGTGGCACCGTAGCGCCGCCCCGACTCCGAGGTGATGAAGGTGACGGTTCCCAGGATGCGCCCGTGCGCCTGAAGCGGTACGCACATATACGAGCGGAAGTTTTGCTCGCGCAGCAGCCTGAGATGCCCCTGATCCCGCGCGATCATCCGCAGCAATTCATCGTCGATCTCGGCGTGCAGCTCGGCCTTGCCGCTGCTCAGCACATGCGGCACGCCATGCGCCACGTCCTCGCTGGGTGGGTAGCGAAAGCGTGTGCTGCGAATCGCCTCAACTTTCTGTGGGTTGATATGCGCCACCAGCTCGCGGATCGAGCCGTCCTCCTGGAGGATATCTACCGCGCACCAGTCGGCCAGAATCGGTACGCTGAGCTGAGCGACGCTTTGCAGCGTGGTCTCGTAGTCGAGCGAGTTCGACAGCATGCGACTGGCCTCGGCCAGAAATTGCAGCGCGCCCTCGGCTCGCTTGCGCTCGGCGATCTCGGCGTACAGTGCCTCGTTGGTCAGCGTCAGCTCTGCCGTCCGCTCGCGCACGCGCTGCTCAAGCTCCTCCGCCTGGCGCTGCACGGTCTGGGTTTTGCGGAACAGATCGACAAAGACGGCGACCTTGGAGCGCAGAATATCGGGCATGAACGGCTTGAATAAGAAATCCACAGCGCCGACTGAGTAGCCTTTGAACACACGGGCATCGCTGCGATCCAGCGCCGTGAGAAAGATGATCGGCGTGTGCTGGGAGCGCTCGCGGCCACGGATCAGCTCCGCCGTCTCGAAGCCGTCGAGCCCAGGCATCTGGACATCCAGCAGAATCACTGCGAATTCTTGCTGAAGCAAAAATTTGAGCGCTTCGACGCCGGAGTGAGCCATCACCAATCTGTGGCCCAGATCGCCCAGGATCGACTCCAGCGCCAGCAAGTTTTCGGTGCGATCATCCACCAGCAGGATGTTCACGATGTCTTCGGAAGTCATAAACCTACTTTCCAGCTTGATTGACATAACTTGGTCAACAAGGGAACGATCTCGATCAAGGGCACCACATGATCCACAGTTGTCGCCGCGATGGCCGCCTCAGGCATAACCCGGCACTCGGCGCTGGCCGGATCTTGCACGACCGTACAGCCACCGCGCGCTTTGATCAGCGCCAGGCCCTGCGCGCCGTCGGCGCTGGCACCCGTAAGCACCACGCCGAGCAGCCGGGCCTCGTACGCCGCCGCCGCCGACTCAAACAGCACATCGATCGACGGGCGCGCGTGGTTGACCGGGCCTTCTGTCGAAAGCGCAAAGCTGCCACGCTCGACCAGCAGATGATAATCGGCGGGCGCGAGATAGATCGCGCCGGGCTCGATCGGCTGCTTGTCCTCGGCCTCGTAGATCGGCAGCCTGGCCGCGCGCTGCAGCACCGACCGCAGTGTATCGTCGGAGTCGCGGTGGCGATGCTGCACCACCGCCAGCGGCACGATAAAATCGCTCGGCAGCGCGGCGAAGATCGCTTCCAGCGCGTGCAGCCCACCCAGCGACGCGCCCACGACAATCAGATCAAACGTCACTAGCTGACCCTCCGATATAAGCGCTCACCGCTGACAATCTCGGTGTAGTGCTGCTCGTGGGGGGTAAACTTCAGCGACTCGGCGTGCCCCAGACCCAGAACGCCGAACATGCTCAGGCTTTCGTACAGCAGCCGGTGAACATGCTCTTGCAGCGTTTTGTTGAAATAGATCATCACGTTGCGACACAGCACAACATTGAACTCGTTGAACGATCCGTCGGTCGCCAGGTTATGCTGCGAAAAGGTGATGCGGTCGCGCAGCCAGGGCCGAAAGATCGCGTGCTCGTAGGCCGCAGTGTAATAGTTCGAGAACGATTGATCGCCGCCCGCTCTGAGATAGTTGCCGGTGTACTCCTGCATTTTGACTAGCGGAAAGATGCCCTCTTTGGCTTTGCTGAGCACGGCGGTGTTCATGTCGGTCGCATAGATTCGACAGCGATCATACAGCCCCGCCTCGTAGAGGAGAATAGCCATTGAGTACACTTCTTCGCCGGTGGAGCAGCCTGCATGCCAGATGCGAATGAACGGATAGGTGCGCAGCAGCGGCACCACTTTGGTCCGAAAGGCCAGATAAAAGCCGGGATCGCGGAACATCGCCGTGACGTTGACCGTGAGCGCCAGCAAGAACCGCTCCATGCATGCCGGCTGGTGCAGCACCTTTTCTTGCAACGCCGAAACCGTTTTGGCCTGCTCGGCGCGCATGGTGTTCCAGATTCTCCGCTTGAGCGAGGCCAGCGCATAGTTGCGAAAATCGTAGCCGTAATGCTGGGCCACGCCTTCGAGCAATAGCTGGATTTCAATCTCTTCAAGTTCAGGATTGTAATCAGGCACGTTCATTGTAAGACGCGCGCAGGAACGTGCCGGCACATCCCCGCGCGCATACAAACCTTAGCGATACAGCCAGACCCGCAGCAGCGACAGCAGCTGCTCGGTATCGACCGGCTTGGTGATATAGTCGGACGCGCCCGCCTCGATGCATTTTTCGCGATCGCCCTTCATGGCCTTGGCCGTCAGCGCGATGATCGGCAGCGACTTGAAGCGCTCTTCCTGACGAATGGTCTGAGCGGTTTCGTAGCCGTCCATCTCGGGCATCATAATGTCGAGCAGCACCACCTCGATGTCGGGCGTTTCCTGCAAGACCTCGATGCCGTCGCGACCATTCTCGGCGTAGAGCACGACCATCTTCTGGCGCTCAAGCACGCTGGTCAGGGCGAAGATATTGCGAATATCGTCGTCGATGATCAGCACGCGCTTGCCGGCCAGCACCGGATCGCTCTTGTGGACTTGCTCCAACATGCGCTGCTTGGCCTGCGGCAGATTGGCCTCGACGCGATGCAGGAAGAGCGCGGTCTCATCCAGCAGCCGCTCCATCGAGCTGACATCCTTGACGATGATCGTCTCGGCGAAGCGACGCAGCTCGGTTTCTTCCTGCTTGGTCAGATCCTTGGCCGTGTAGACGATGATCGGCAGATTGTCGATCTTGTCCATCGCTTTCAGCCGCGCGATCATCTCGACGCCGTTCATGTCGGGCAGGCCCAGGTCGAGCACCATGCAGTCGAACTGCCCGGTTTCCAGCGCGGCCAGCGCCTCCTCGGCGGTGCCGACCGCCGTGGTGTGGACGTCGCCCTCGCCGATCAACTCGACAATGCTCATGCGCTGGATCTCGTCGTCCTCGACCACCAGCAGGTTTTTCACGCCGCGATCCACGAAGCGCTGGATGTTGGCGAGCGCGCCCTCCAACGAGTCTTTGGTCACCGGCTTCTGCAAGTAGGCGATCGCGCCCTGGTGCAGGCCACGGTGGCGGCCTTCCATCACCGAGATGATATGCACCGGAATGTGCCGCGTGGCCGGGTCGTGCTTGAGCCGATCCAGGATGTTCCAGCCGTCAATGATCGGTAGCTGAAGATCCAGCGTGATCGCGTCGGGCTTCCAGCGCCGTGCCAGCGCCAGACCCGCGTCGCCGCGCAGCGCCACGAGACCCTTGAAGCCTTTCTCACGGGCGAGATCCAGCAGAATGCGCGCGAACGGCACATCGTCCTCGATGATCAGCAGCACACGATCGCCGGGCTGGATCGACTCGCGATCGTCCTCGACCTCGGACTGGATCATCACCGCCGGATCGATCTCGACCTCGACCGTGGTATGCGTCAGGCTCCTGGCTCCGTTGCCGCCGTTACCAGTCGTCCCGCCGTTGCCGCCATTGCCGCCGATCGAGCCCAGATCCTTGATGATGCCGGCGGTATTCCAGCCACCGTTTTCGGGCGTGACCGCCACCGTCGGGTAGACCTGGGGCATGTAGAGCGTGAAGGTGCTGCCCAGGCCCGGCTGGCTCGTCAGCTTGATCTCGCCGCCCAGCAGTTGCGCCAGATCGCGGCTGATCGACAGGCCCAGGCCGGTGCCGCCGTACTTGCGGCTGGTCGTGCCGTCGGCCTGCTGGAAGGCTTCGAAGATGATCTTCTGCTTGTCCTTGGCAATGCCGATGCCGGTATCGGTGACCGAGAAGCTGATCACGGTCTGGGCCTTGTTGAGCCCGTCGTGGTCGATGCTCCAGCCGTGCGTGGCTACGCCGATCGCCAGCTTGACCTCGCCCTGGTCGGTGAACTTGACGGCGTTCGAGAGCAGGTTGCGCAGAATCTGCTGCAAACGCTTGCCGTCGGTGTGGATGTTGCGCGGCAGATCGCCGGCCAGATCGATTGCGAAGTTGAGCGCCTTGTCCGAGGCAACCTGACGGAAGGTGCGATCGATCTCGTTGCGGACGTCGTCGAAGAGCACGGTGCTGATCTCGATGCCCATCGTGCCCGACTCGATCTTGGCCAGGTCGAGGATATCGTTGATCAGGCCGAGCAGATCGTAGCCCGCCGCGTAGATCGTGTTGGCGAACTCGACCTGCTTGGGCGTGAGGTTGTTTTCGCCGTTCTCCGAAAGCAGCTTGGACAGGATCAGCAGGCTGTTCAGCGGCGTGCGCAGCTCGTGCGACATGTTGGCCAGGAACTCGGATTTGTACTTGGACGAGAGCGCCAGCTGCTCGGCTTTTTCTTCCAGCGCCCGCCGCGCGTGCTCGATCTCGCTGTTCTTGCGCTCGACCTCGGAGTTTTGCGCCGCCAGCAGCTCGGCCTTTTCTTCCAGCTCCTCGTTGGTCTGCTGCAGCTGCTCGCGCTGTTGTTTGAGCAGCTCCTCAGAGGCTTGCAGCGATTTGGCCTGCTGTTCGAGCCGGCGGTTGGTCTCGGTCAGCTCGCGCTGCTGGCCTTGCAGCTCTTCCGCAAGCGATTGCGACTGCTTGAGCAGTTCTTCCTGGCGCATGCTGGCCTCGATCGTGTTCAACACGATCGCGATGCTTTCCGTGAGCTGATCTAGGAAGGTCAGATGCGCGTCGTTGAAGCGGTGGAAGGAGGCCAGCTCGATCACTGCGCGCACCTCGCCCTCGAAGAGTACCGGCATCACCACGATATTCATCGGCGTGGCTTCGCCGAGACCGGAGTTGATCTTGACGTAATCGCCGGGTACCTCGGTCAGCAGAATGCGATCTTTTTCCAGCGCCGCCTGCCCAACCAGGCCCTCGCCCAGGTGGAAGCGATTGGACAGGCTCTTGCGCTCACGATAGGCGTAGGTGCTCAGCAGCTTGAGCGTCGGATCGTCGACGTTGCCGTCCATGATGTAGAAGACGCCGTGCTGAGCGTAGACCAGCGGTGCCAGCTCGGAAAGGATCTGCTTGGAGACGGTCTGGAGATCGCGCTGGCCCTGCAGCATCCGCGTAAAGCGCGCCAGATTGGTCTTGAGCCAGTCTTGCTCCTGGTTTTTCTGCGTGGTCTCGCGCAGGTTGGCGATCATCTGGTTGATGTTGTCTTTCAGCTCGGCAACCTCGCCCATCGCGCTCACGTCGATCGAGCGCGTCAGATCGCCCTTGGTCACGGCGGTCGCGATCTCGGCGATCGTACGGATCTGCGTGGTCAGGTTGGCCGCCAGCTGGTTCACATTGTCGGTCAGATCGCGCCAGGTTCCCGACGCGCCCGGCACCTTGGCCTGGCCGCCGAGCTTGCCCTCGATGCCCACCTCGCGCGCCACGGTTGTCACCTGATCCGCGAAGGTCGCCAGCGTATCGGTCATCTCGTTGATCGTGTCGGCCAGCGTCGCGATCTCGCCTTTGGCCTCAAGCTCAAGTTTGCGCTTGAGATCGCCGTTGGCTACCGCCGTCACCACGTGCGCGATACCGCGCACCTGCGCCGTGAGGTTACCGGCCATCATGTTCACGCTGTCGGTGAGATCCTTCCAGGTGCCGCCGACGCCGCGCACATCGGCCTGGCCGCCGAGCTTGCCCTCGGTGCCGACTTCGCGCGCCACACGCGTGACCTCGGAGGCAAACGAGTTGAGCTGATCGACCATGGTGTTGATCGTGTTCTTCAGCTCTAACATCTCGCCGCGCACATCGACCGTAATCTTGCGGCTGAGGTCACCGCTCGCGACGGCCTTGGTGACATCGGCGATGTTACGCACCTGGCCGGTCAGGTTGCCGGCCATGTAGTTCACGCTGTCGGTCAGGTCTTTCCAGGTGCCGGCCACGCCTTTGACGTCGGCCTGGCCGCCGAGCTTGCCGTCAGTGCCCACCTCGCGCGCCACACGCGTGACTTCCGAGGCGAACGACGAGAGCTGATCGACCATGGTGTTGATCGTGTTTTTCAGCTCTAAGATTTCGCCGCGTGCATCCGCCGTGATCTTCTTGGACAGGTCGCCGCTCGCGACGGCTTTGGTGACATCGGCGATGTTACGCACCTGGCCGGTCAGGTTGGCGGCCATCAAGTTCACGTTGTCGGTGAGATCTTTCCAGGTACCGCCGACACCCTTGACGTCGGCCTGACCGCCGAGCTTGCCCTCGGTACCGACCTCGCGCGCCACGCGCGTCACTTCCGAAGCGAAGGAGTTGAGCTGATCGACCATGATGTTGATCGTGTTCTTCAGCTCCAAGATCTCGCCGCGCGCGTCCGCCGTAATCTTGCGACTCAAATCGCCCCGCGCGACGGCGGTGGTGACATCGGCGATGTTACGCACCTGCCCGGTGAGGTTGCCGGCCATGTAGTTCACGTTGTCGGTCAGGTCTTTCCAGGTGCCGGAAACACCGCGCACATCGGCCTGACCGCCGAGCTTGCCTTCGGTACCGACTTCGCGCGCCACACGCGTGACCTCGGAGGCAAACGAGTTGAGCTGATCGACCATGGTGTTGATCGTGTTTTTCAGCTCCAAAATCTCGCCGCGTGCATCCGCCGTGATTTTCTTGGACAGGTCACCACGGGCGACGGCGGTGGTGACATCGGCGATGTTACGGACCTGGCTGGTGAGGTTACCGGCCATGTAGTTCACGTTGTCGGTGAGATCTTTCCAGGTACCGCCCACGCCCTTGACGTCGGCCTGGCCGCCGAGCTTGCCCTCGGTACCGACCTCGCGCGCCACACGCGTGACCTCGGAGGCAAACGAGTTGAGCTGATCGACCATGATGTTGATCGTGTTTTTCAGTTCGAGAATTTCACCGCGTGCGTCCGCCGTGATCTTGCGGCTCAAATCGCCGTTGGCGACTGCCGTCGTGACCTCGGCGATGTTGCGGACCTGGCTGGTGAGGTTGCCGGCCATCGAGTTCACGCTATCGGTGAGATCTTTCCAGGTGCCGGCCACGCCTTCGACCACCGCCTGGCCGCCGAGCTTGCCCTCGGTGCCGACCTCGCGCGCCACGGTCGTGACCTGATCGGCGAAGATGCTGAGCTTGTCGGTCAGGCTGTTGATCGTGTCGGTCAGCGCCGCGATCTCGCCTTTGGCTTCGACCACCAGCTTCTGCTTGAGATCGCCGCTGGCCACGGCTGTCACCACGCGCGCGATACCGCGCACCTGCGTCGTGAGGTTGGAGGCCATGAAGTTCACGTTATCGGTGAGATCTTTCCAGGTGCCGGAAACGCCTTCGACCACCGCTTGACCGCCCAGCCGGCCCTCGGTACCGACTTCGCGCGCCACACGCGTGACCTCAGCCGCAAACGAGCGCAGCTGATCGACCATGGTGTTGATCGTGTTCTTCAGCTCGAGCAGCTCGCCCTTGACGTCGACGGTGATCTTGCGGCTGAGGTCGCCGTTCGCGACGGCGGTGGTGACGTCGGCGATGTTACGGACCTGGCTGGTGAGGTTGCCGGCCATCGAGTTCACGCTATCGGTCAGGTCTTTCCAGGTGCCGGCCACGCCCTTGACGTCGGCCTGGCCGCCGAGCTTGCCTTCGGTACCGACCTCGCGCGCCACACGCGTGACCTCAGAGGCGAAGGAGTTGAGCTGATCGACCATGGTGTTGATCGTGTTCTTCAGCTCCAAGATTTCGCCGCGCGCGTCCGCCGTAATCTTGCGGCTCAAATCGCCCCGCGCGACAGCGGTAGTGACGTCGGCGATGTTACGCACCTGCCCCGTAAGATTGGCGGCCATCAAGTTCACGTTGTCGGTGAGATCCTTCCAGGTGCCGCCGACGCCCTTGACGTCGGCCTGGCCGCCGAGCTTGCCTTCGGTACCGACTTCGCGCGCCACACGCGTGACCTCGGAGGCGAAGGAGTTGAGCTGATCGACCACGATGTTGATCGTGTTTTTCAGCTCCAAAATCTCGCCGCGTGCGTCCGCCGTGATCTTGCGGCTCAAATCGCCCCGCGCGACTGCCGTCGTCACTTCGGCGATGTTACGGACCTGGCTGGTGAGGTTACCGGCCATCATATTCACGCTGTCGGTGAGATCTTTCCAGGTGCCGCCGACACCTTTGACCTCAGCCTGGCCGCCGAGCTTGCCCTCGGTGCCGACCTCGCGGGCCACGCGCGTGACCTCGGAGGCAAACGACGAGAGCTGGCCAACCATCGTGTTCACAATCTTGGCGGTACGGAGGAATTCACCATCCAGTGGGCGGCCCTCGATCTCCAGCGGCACGCTCTGGTTGAGGTCGCCGCGCGCCACGGAGCCGATCACGCGCGCAACCTCGGTGGTCGGCTGCACGAGATCCGTGGTCAGCGTGTTGACCGCATCCACACAGCGCGCCCAGGAGCCGCTGCGGTTGCCGATCGAGGCTCGCTGGTTGATCTTGCCTTCTTTGCCAACGACCGTACTGATACGCTCAAACTCGGTCGTCATTTTTTCATTGGTCTCGATGATCTCGTTGAGCGTATCCGCGATCTTGCCAGCCGTGCCGGTCAAATCATCGGGCATGCGCACCGAAAAATCACCTTTTTTGACAGCCATCAAGACTCGTAGCAGCTGCTTCGAGTCGAGGGTGTCGGTACTGGCTGAAGTAGGATGTTCCGTTGGCACTATGCTA